>DATCXH010001180.1:0-4237 GCA_036565925.1 Vicinamibacterales bacterium | reverse complement strand
CCTCGCTGCTGGTGCAGCGGGCGGTCCGCCATCGGCGCGCGACGGTGCTGGTCAGCGAACCGACAGGAGATCGAACGGTGCTCTGGGAGCGCGATGCACGGTTAGCGCTCACGCCCGGCGACATCCCCCGCGCCACGATCGAAGGCGCCCGGCTGCTGCATGTTGATGATGTCGACGTGGAGGCAGCGATCGTGGCCGCACGTATCGCGCGCCAGGCGGGGATCCCTGTGACGAGCGACATCGATCAGGTCACCGATCGCACACGCGAACTGATCGCCGCGGTCAGCGTGCCGATCCTCGCCGAACACGTCCCTCTGGCGTTGACCGGTGAGTCCGATCTCGAGCGCGCGCTCCGCAGGCTGCGCACGACGCACACTGGCCTGCTGTGCGTGACACTCGGCTCGCGTGGATCGATGCTGCTCGACGGCGATCACCTGCATTGCGAGCCGGCGCAGACAGTGCGCGCTGTGGACGCGACCGGCGCCGGGGATGTGTTTCGCGGCGCGTTCATCTACGCGTTGCTGCGCGGCGATAGCCCGGTGGACATCCTGCGCTTTGCCAACGTCGCCGCCGCGTTGAGCTGCACGCGCGAAGGGGCGCTCGACAGTGTCCCGACGCGACGTGAGGTCGAGGAGTTTCTCCACACGTGATCCGCCGCACGATCGCAACAGCTGCGGTCCTCGCGCTCGCGTGGTCGATCCTGGTCTGGGTAACCGGGGGAACCGTCATCGCGATCGCCGGACTGCGCGTGTCGTCGACCAATCCGGTGCGGCCGCTCATAGCCGCCGTAATCCTCATCGCCATCTACGTCTTCGCTGCGGGCCGTCAGCGCGTCCACGACGACGCCGCACTTGTGCGCCGCCTCGCAACGCCATCACGAATCGCGGCCGTGCTCGCCGTTGCGATTGGCGTCATCGCACTCGCACAGTCGTCGTTCACCGCCTCCGGCGCCGACGCCTACGCCTACGTCACGCAAGCGGACCTGTTGTTGTCCGGCAGGCTCACAGTTCCGGTCCCGATCGCGAACGACGTGCCGTGGCCGCGACCGCTCTCCACGTTCGTACCGTTCGGTTATTCCGCTGTCGCGAACCAGTCCGCGATCGCATCCGCCGTCGGACCAGGGCTTCCTCTCCTGATGGCGCTGTTCAAAGCGATTGCCGGACACCCCGCCCTCTTTCTCGTCGTCCCGATCACGGCGGCATTGCTGGTGTGGTCAACATTCGCCATCGGACGCGAGATGGGATCCTCGGCACTCGGCCTCGGTGCGGCATGGCTGGTCGCAACGAGCCCGGCGTTTCTGACGATGACCAAGGAGCCGATGAGCGACGTGCCGGCCGCGGCATTCTGGGCGGTGGCTGTGTGGATGACGTGTCGTCTCCGCCTCGCGGTGGTTGCGGGCGTGGCCGCGGCCACGGTCGTCTCTGGCGTGGCCGCCGCGATCGCGATTCTGATTCGGCCGAACCTCGTGCCACTCGCCGCAACACTCGCGGTGTGGATGCTTTGGCAGAGAGAGGAGAACGATCTTCGCGATCGCCTTCGCTCGCTCGTATTGTTCTCGATTCCCGTCGTTCTCGCCTGCCTGTCGATCGCCTGGATCAACAACACACTGTTCGGTTCGCCGTTCTCGTCCGGCTATGGCGCAACCGGACAGCTCTTCTCGGTCGCGAACGTGGTGACCAACGTGCAGCGCTATGGCGGCTGGCTCGCGGAGACGCAGACACCCGTCGCGGTCGCGGGTCTCTTCGCGTTACTCGTGTCCTCGTCTCGTCTCTGGCCGGAGTCCGAGGCACGCCGGCTGGGCGGGGTGGCGTCGGCGAAGGCGGGTGCGCTGCTGCTTGCCGCGATCGCGGGAACGGTCTTCGCGATTTACGCCTTCTACATTCCGTTCGACGCATGGTGGTTCCTGCGTCTGTTGTTGCCCGCGTGGCCGGCGGTGGGCATCGGCAGTGCGGCCGTGATCATCGCGGTCTCACAACTGGCGGGCGCCCGCTCCCGTGAAGTTCACACGGTGGCATTGGTCGCGCTCGGTCTCTACACCGTGGTGGCGGCGAGCAGGCTGAACGTCTTTCCCGACAACGAAGGCGAGCGCCGCTATGCGACTATCGCGCAGCTCGTTCAACACGCGACCGAACCGTCGAGTCTGATCCTCGCATCGATTCACACCGGGCCCCTCCGCTACTACGCCGGACGCGACACGATGCGATTCGATCTGCTCGATGAGGCCTGGCTCGATCGCGCCGTCGCATGGCTGACCGCGCAGGGACGACACCCGTATTTCCTCATCGAGGACTGGGAACGGCCGATCTTCGAGCGACGATTCGCGGCCCTGAACACGCTGGGGCGCCTCGATCTCTCACCCGTGCTGGCGTATCGCGCCTACGGCATCCCCGGGACGGTGTACCTGTTCGATCCGTCGAAACCATCGGCCAGCACGCTCGAGCCGGCACCGATTCGTGACCCTCAACCGCGCTGTCCTCTCCCCGCGGAACCGCCAGGACTGACGCTGAGGCAGTAGACCAACTCCCAAGTCCCATTTGAGGGAGCCAACTTCTTCAGGGCTCCTTCCGTCAAAGAGGCCGTTACCAAGAAAGTCTGGGTAACGGCGGCTAGAGAACAGCCGTGGCGGCTAAAGAACAGCCGGCTTGTCCGCCTTCGCCACGGCTACGGCGGGACGGGCTGCTCCCGGAGGTATATGCCCGCAAAAACGCCGAACGCCCTGCTCCATGGAACGCTCGACGCCTTGATCCTCAAGACCCTGGCCGGCGGCCCCCGGCACGGCTACGCCATCGCCAAGTTCATCGAGGACGCTTCGGACGAGACGGTCATCGTTGAGGAAGGGTCGTTGTATCCCGCGCTGTATCGCATGGAGCGACGTGGATGGCTCGAGGCCGAGTGGGGCGAGTCGGAGCTGGGCCGTCGCGCCAAGCTCTATCGTCTGACCCGCCGGGGACGCGCGCAGCTGGAGGCGGAAACCGCCGCGTGGCGACAGTTCGCAGCGGGCGTGTCGCGAATTTTGTTGGCGCAGTGAGATAGACGGTTCCATGTTCCACGTTCCACGTTCCATGTTCCGAGTTCCGAGTTCCACGTTCGTGTTCGAGGTTCTGGTCAAGAACCCCGAACCTCGAACTCGGACGATCGAACCCGAACATCGAACACGAACCGGGAACCCAGAACCGGGAACCGGGAACCGGGAAGCCGGAACCGGAAACGTGGAACCGTGGGATTGCGTCATGAAGCGTTCCCTTCGCTCCTGGCTCTGGCGTGTCCCACTCGATCAAGAGGTCGACGAAGAGCTCGCCCTTCATGTCGAGCTACGCACGCGCGAGCTCGTCGAGCGCGGCCTCGACCCGAAGACCGCACGCGACATCGTCCTCTCCCGTATCGGTGATCTGGGTCAGCTCAAACGCACGTGTGTGGACCTGGGCAGAAAGCGAGATCGCGAGATGCGCCTGACGCAATGGCTTGACGAACGCAAAGCGGATGTGACGTTTGCATTGCGGCAACTGAGGGCTTCACCGGCATTCACGACAGTCGCCGCGATCACGCTGGCGCTCGGCATCGGCGCCAACAGCGCGATGTTCGCGCTGGCCGACGCGACACTGTTGCGTCCGCTTCCCTATCCGCAGCCGGACCGACTCGTGATGGTGTGGACACGCCATCCCAGTGTGCCGCGAGGAGGCGTGTCGCCGACCGATCTTCGCGACTGGGACGAGCAGAGCCGTACATTCGAGGCCCTGGCCGCGGTCCAGTTCGGCGTCGGCGGCGGCCCGCTCGTCGAAGGGCCTGACGGTTCTCTGCAGAGCGCGGATCGGCAGGGAGTGACCGCGCGCTTCTTCGAAGTGCTCGGCGTCACACCCGTCGCGGGTCGAACGTTTCAGCCCTCCGATGCCGAACCAGGCGCGCCACCGGTGGTCGTGATGAGTGAAGGACTCTGGCGCACCCGGTTCGGTGCCGATCCATCGCTGGTCGGGCATCAGGTTCGTCTCAACGGCGAGCCCTTCACCGTGATCGGGATCGTTCGCGACATGGTGCAGCTGCAACGGCGGGCACAGGTCTGGTCGCTCCTGGTCCTGCCGCCTACGGTGCCGCGGAACACGCGGTTTCTCCAGACGATTGGGCGCATGAAGCCAGGCATCACGCTCGATGCCGCCCAGGCCGACCTCGCCGTGATCGCCGGCCGGCTCGCGCAGAGCTATCCCGAGACGAACAAGGACTGGAGCGTCCGCGTCGAACCGCT
>DATCXH010000048.1:0-3312 GCA_036565925.1 Vicinamibacterales bacterium | reverse complement strand
ACGCCGTTGACGGCTTCGAGTGCGCGCTTCACTTGCTTGTCCGCGATCTCGGTGAGCGTGCGCAGGCTCGCGGTCTTGCTCGAGAGCATGAGGCTCATGATCGGATCGGCGTCGGGATCCTGCTTCTGCACGACCGGAGGCAGGGTCTCGGGCGGCACGTTCCGCATGGCGCCGGCGACTTTCTCGCGAACCGCGTTGGCCGCGTCCTCCAGGTTGGCCTCGAGGACGAACCGGATTTGGATGTTGGCATTGCCGCCGGTATTGACGTTGGCCGACATCTGGTCGATGCCGGCGATGCCGCTGAGGGCGTTCTCCATCGGCATGATGACCGCGGTCGTCATCTCGTCTGGCGAGGCGCCCGGCAGTCTCAGGGAGACGTTGACCTGAGCGGGGTCCGCTTTCGGAAACAGATCGACACCAAGGTCGCGGAACGAGAACACGCCGAGCACGACGAGCGACATCACCAGCATCGTCGCGAACACCGGCCGGCGGACGCAGAGCTCTGAAAGCATCGCTAATCTCCTTCGTCCGCGATCTTCATTCCGTCGGTGAGCGTGTCGACGTCGGTCACCGCCACGCGATCTGTCTTGTTCAATCCGGCGAGGATCTCCATTCGATCGCCGACGCGGTCGCCTGTCTTGAGCTCTCGCGCCGTCAGCTTGTCGCCGGCGATCGCGAACGCCCGATAGACGCCGTAGCGGTATTGCATCGCGGCATAGGGAATCGTCATCACCTGTTCGACGAGTGACGTCTCGAGCCGCACGCGGGCGAACGTCCCTGGCTTGAGCAGTGCCTCCTTATTCGGCGCCAATGCTTCAAAGGCGAACGTGCGCGTTTGCGTGTTCACGGCAGGGCTGATGCGGGAGACGGTCGCGGTGAACTTCTTGTCCGGGTACGCATCGACACTGAGCGTCAGCGGCTGCCCGACCTTCACCCAGGGCGCCATGCGCTCAGGGATCTCGGAGAGCAGCTTCAGCGGATCCACGCGAACGACGGTCATCACCGGCATTTGCGCTTTGACCAGCTCGCCGACCGATACCATCCGCTGCTGGATATATCCGTCGAACGGGGTGCGGATCGACGCATCCTGAACCTGACGTTCGGCGAGCTTCATTCCCGCACCAGACGCGTCGATATCGGCGCGGAGGTTCTTCGCCTCCTGAAGGGCGGCATCATACGCGGCGGTTTTGAGACGCAGCGTCGTTTCCGCGTCATCGCGCGTCTGCTGCGAGATGAGCTGTCGTTTGTGCAGTTCGGTGGCGCGCTCGAAGCCCTGTTTGGCCTGTAACAGTTCGGCAGCGGCTCGCCGCACGTCGGGCGTGTCTTCGACTTGTGGCAGGTGCGCCGCGTCGGCGGCGCCGTACTTGGTGAGCGACCGCGCATACGCGGCGCGCTGCTGGTCGAGGTTGTATTGGAGCTTCTCACGATCGAGCTCGACAAGCGGCTGTCCGGCAACGACGCGATCGCCAAGGTCGGCGCGGATGCGACGAACGACACCGTCAACTTCCGACGACACTGTGACCTGGTCCTCAGCCGCCAGCGTACCCACGACATCGAGGCTACGTCGTACCGATTCCTGACGGACCGGTTCGGTCTTGACCGGCTTGCCCGCCTGTTTCGCCTCGCCAGCCTGTTCCGCGCTCGGGTCTGAGCATCCGGCGATCCAAGGCAGAGTGCCGATCACCACCAATATAAGGACGACCTTTGGCATAAGACCTGATTTTAATCCGTGCCGATGTCACTCAGCCGTGAACCGCTGGTACTCTGAGACGTGCCCCAGATCACGTGTCCCTTGTGCCGGCGGACGATCGAGTCCGGTCCGGACCATTGCCCGCACTGCCATATACGACTGCCGGGTGCTCCGCCGCTACCGAAACGGCCGGCCTCGCGCGCCGGGGGTCTGTCCAGTGATACGCCGAGGCGGCGGACCAGCGCGACACGGACCGAGCCATCGAACCTGCAATGTCCGGCGTGCGCCCACTCGATCACGCGGGATGCCCGCTGGTGCAGCTGGTGTAAATGGCCGGTTAATCGCTAAACGGCACATCGTGGAGTGGAATAGTGAACGATTGTCCGAGGAGTGAATCGTGAAGGTGCTGATGTTCTACGAGGTCGCCGCCGACGGCCTGAGCAAGGCGCAAAAGAACTTCGTGGCCCATCGCGCCCGGATGGACGAGTTCCACGCGAGGGGTGTCCTGCTGATGGCCGGTCCGTATGGAGTGCCACCGGTGGGGGCGCTCGGTGTGTTCACCTCGCGTGAGGCTGCCGAGGAATTCATCAAAGGCGACCCGTTCGTCCTCAATGGCGTCGTCGGTCGCTACAGCCTGCATGACTGGAACGAGGTGCTGTCGCCCACATCGTAGGGCCGGTCTTTCGAGCCGGCCCTACGCGACAAGTCCGGCTAAAGGCGGACGTTACACCAGCGCTGATTTATAGAGCGCCGTCAACTTCGCCCACGCCTTCTCGGCATCATCCTTCTTGTAGATCGGACCGGTCGCGCCTGCCGGCATGTCGGGCACGCACCAGCCGTGCTGCGCCATCGAGTAGACCTCGATGTCAGCGGGGTTCTTCGCGGCGTCGAACGCTTCCTTGAGTTTCACCTTCGCGTCAGGCTGCGTCATGTCATCGTTGGTCGCGATGCCGAAGTACATGTGCGCCTTGATCTTTGGCGCGAGCAGATGCGGGCTGTTGGGATTCGGCGTCACGAGCGCGCCGCCGTGGAACGATGCGCCTGCGCCCACGCGGTTCGGCACGACCGCCGCAGTCCGCATCACGAGCGCGCCGCCCATGCAGTAGCCCTGCGTGCCAATCTTCTTTTTGGGATCGACTTGTTTCTGCATGTCGAGCCACGCGATGAACGCCGGCGCGTCCTTCTCGACGGCGCCGTCGGCCTGAATCGACTGCATCAGCGGCGTCAGCTTCGGACGGATTTCCTGGAAGTTGATCTTCGAGGCATCGTCACCCAGCACCGGCGCCTTGCCGACGCGGTAGAAGGGGTTCGGGACGAGCACCGTGTAGCCCGCCATCGCGAGCCGCTTCGCCATGTCGCGCATCGACGTCCGCAGTCCGAACGCGTCGGGCCAGATGATCACCGCCGGATGTGCGCCGCTGGCCGGATGAATGAACGCACAATCGCACGTGCCGTCAGGTGTCTTGATCTCGACGTTCGTCTCAGTGACCTGCTGTGCAGACAACTCGGCGCCCGCAGCGGCGGCAAGGCCCGCTGCCACCGTCATCGACACGAAATCGCGTCGCGTGAGTTCATCGTTTTCCATGAGTGCCCTCCAGAACGGCGACGATGATAACAAACCG
>DATCXH010000642.1:0-4759 GCA_036565925.1 Vicinamibacterales bacterium | reverse complement strand
ATACCGGCGGACGAACTACGCCATCGGCGATTTGGCCAATGAATTTCTTTTTCAGTTTCAGTTCTCGATCGGAGCTCATGGTGCGCACGCGTTTTGAGGTCGTGCGCCGCAATCGGTTGAGTGTTGAGGAACTCCATATGACAGTCATGAAATCAGCGGCGTGTGTCGTGGCGATCGCGATATCGCTCAGCGCGTCACCTGCGCACGCCGACGGTGCGCTCAACGTCATCACCACCACAGAGGACCTGGCATCCATCGCCCGAGAAGTGGGCGGCGATCGAGTCACCGTGGAATCGATCTCACGCGGCTATCAAGATCCGCACTTCGTCGAGGCCAAGCCAAGCTTCATTCTGAAGCTGCAGAAGGCCGATGTCCTGGTCACAGTCGGCCGCGAGTTGGAGATCGGCTGGCTGCCGCCCCTCATCCAGCAAAGTCGTAACGCGAAGGTGCAGGTCGGTGCCACCGGCTACCTCGATGCGTCCGGTCAGGCACGCATTCTCGACATCCCTCAGGGCCAGATCACCCGCGCGATGGGCGATGTTCACCCACAGGGGAACCCGCACTACTGGCTGGATCCCGAGAACGGCAAAGCCGTCGCGAAAGAGATCGCCGACAAGCTGTCCCAGTTGCGGCCAAACGACCGCGCCTACTTCGAGCAGCGGCTGAACGACTTCGTGACGCGCCTTTCAGAGGCTGAAAAGCGCTGGACAGCGATGATGGCGCCGTACAAAGGCACGAAAGTCGTGACCTATCATCGGTCATTCCCCAACTTCGCTGAGCGGTTTGGACTGGAAGTGATTGGATACATCGAGCCGCGCCCGGGCATCCCGCCCTCGCCACAGCACACGCTCGATTTGATCAACGAGATGAAACGGCAGAACGTGCCGCTCGTGCTCGTCGAGCCGTACTTCGATCTGAAAACACCGAACTCCATCGGCCGCGAGACCGGCGCCCAGGTACTGGTGATGCCTCCGTCGGTCGGTGGCATGAAAGAAGTGACCGACTACTTCAAGTTGTTCGACTACGACATCAACCTGCTGATCGGCGCCCTGAAGAAAGTCGGCACCGCTTCACACTGAGGACGACATGGATTCCGCAATGCTGGCCTTTCTGGCGGCACCGTTCGTCGCCAGTCTCATCTTGACGGGGATTCACGCGTATCTCGGCGTCCACGTCGTCGAGCGCGGCGTCATCTTCGTGGACCTGTCGCTCGCCCAAATCGCGGCCCTGGGTGCAGCGATTGCCATCCTGCTGCCGATGACCGGCGGCGATCCGCATGCCCCTGCTGTGTACTGGATCAGCCTTGGGTTCACATTCATCGGCGCTGCAGTCTTCTCGACGATTCGCGGTCATCGGGCACGGATCCCACAGGAGGCGATCATCGGGATCTGCTACGCCGTTGCTTCAGCTGCCGCCATCCTGGCGATGAGCAAGGCGACTTCCGAGAGCGAACACCTCAAGGACATGCTCGTCGGCAACATCCTTGCGGTGTCGTGGGACGAAGTTGCCAAGACGGCGGCGCTCTACGGCGCCATCGGCATCTTCCACTACGTCTTCCGAAAGAAGTTCCTCGCTATCTCGCTCGATCACGAGGGAGCCGTCGCGCAGGGACTCTCGGTGCGCTTCTGGGATTTTCTCTTCTACGCCTCGTTCGGATTCGTGGTGACCTCGTCAGTCGCGATAGCGGGCGTGCTGCTGGTGTTCTGTTACCTGATCGTCCCTTCTGTCGCAGCGATGCTCTATGCGGAAACTGTCGGCCGACGTCTGGCGATTGGCTGGACGATGGGAACGATCGTGTCGGCGATCGGTGTGTACCTGTCGCTCGTGCTGGATCTGCCGACGGGGGCGACGATTGTCTGCACCTTTGGCATCGTGCTCGCTCTCATGGCGGCGGTACGTCCGTTGATTCGTCGAACTAGTGAGGGTGGAATAGACCGCGCGCCCATGAGGAATCCGCGGCTCAGTAATGGCGTATAGCGGCTACGGCTGCGCGGACAACGGGTGTGACGAGCGCCACTGACCCTGGACGGGGGAGCGTCGATCGGACACGCGACGACCAGCCTCGGTGACATCTGATTCCGTGGACGGAATAGTCCGTTTCTAATACCATCGTGTCGCCTGTTGGAGGACGCGATGCGAGCTGCAGGCCGCTCGACGGCTTTCGTGCTCTGCCTCGGCGGTTGTTTCGCACTTCTGTTCGCCAAAGTCCAGACGTCTGCTCGCCAGTCGCCCGCACCGGTCGCGTCGTCAGACACACGCACGACCGTCCAACCTGTTCTCGACAAGTACTGCATCACGTGCCATAACCAGCGGCTTCGTACCGGCGGCTTCATCCTCGATACCGCGAACGCAGCGGCACCTGCCGACAACCCAGAACTCTGGGAGCGCGTCATCGCGAAGCTGCGCGCGCGTTCGATGCCGCCGGCAGGATTGCCGCGCCCCGACCCCGCCACCTACGATGCGGCCGCCTCGTCTCTCGAGCGCGCCATCGATGCGGCGTGGCACGCGCATCCCAATCCTGGTCGCATTGGCGCCGTGCATCGCCTCAATCGCGTCGAGTACACGAATGCGATCCGCGATCTCTTCTCGCTCGACGTCGACGTCACGTCGCAGTTGCCTGGAGATGAAACGGCGGACGGCAGCTTCGACAACTTCGCCGACGTGCTGACGATTTCGACGTCGCACCTCGAGCGGTATCTCTCGGTTGCGCGACAGGTCACGCGGCTCGCGGTGGGATTGCCACCGATGATTCCGGCGGCGGATCGGTTCGAGGTTCCACTCCACGTGCTGCAGGACGATCGACAGAGCGACGATTTGCCGCTCGGCTCACGCGGCGGGATCGCGGTCCGCTATCAATTCCCGACGGATGGTGTGTACGCGATCACGGTTCGTCTGCGCCGGCAGTATCAGGACTATGTCATGGGCATGGGCTGGCCACAGCGGCTGGACGTGCGCGTGGACGGCGCACTGGCAAAGCGGTTCACCGTCGGCGGGGAAGCGAAGGGCCGTCCGGCGGCTGCCAGTTATGCCGGCGACGGAGAACCGGGCTTTGCCGGCGACGACTCGTGGGAGAAGTACATGCAAATCGAGGCCGATGCCGGACTCGAGATTCGCATGCCGATGACCGCCGGTGCACACATGGTGAGTGCATCGTTTGTCCGGGAGATGTGGGAGCCGGAAGGTCTTCCGCAACCGTTGCAGCGCGGACGGGTGCTGACCAACGACGAGATCTACATGGGCCATGCCGCCGTGGGTGCGTTGTCGATCAGCGGGCCGTACCCCATCGATCGATCGACGGGCGATGACGTCGAGCGCTCGTCGCGCGACACGCCGAGCCGTCGCGCCATGTTCATCTGTCAGCCACGGCGTCGATCAGAGGAGCGCGACTGCGCATCGAAGATTCTGACCCGTGTCGCACGCCTGGCCTATCGTCGTCCTGCCACGACCGCCGACACGCGAACGCTGCTCGAATTCTTCGGACGTGGACGACGGGATGGCGGCAGCTTTGACGCCGGCATTCAGTTCGCCCTCGAGCGCACACTCGTGGATCCGGATTTCCTGCTGCGCGTCTATCGCGATCCGACCGCGACTCGTGGGGCATCGTCCAGTTATGCGTTGAGCGATCTCGAAGTCGCCTCGCGCCTCTCGTTCTTCCTCTGGAACAGCATCCCCGACGAGCGGTTGCTGGATCTCGCCGAGCGCCGACAGTTGACGCGCCCCGACGTACTGGAGGCGCAGACGAGACGCATGCTGGCCGACCCGCGTGCGGCGAGGGCGTTGGTGGACAACTTCGGCGCGCAGTGGCTCAACTTGCGTCGCGTGCGGGAAGTCGTCGTCCATCCGGACATCTACCCGGATTTCGACGACAGCCTGCTTGAAGCCTTCGAGCAGGAGACGAAGTTGTTTCTCGCGAGCACGCTGCGCGAGGACCGCAGCCTTCACGATTTGCTCCGTGCCGACTACACGTTCGTCAATGAGCGCCTGGCTCGCCACTACGGCATTCCAGGCGTCTACGGCAGCCGATTCCGTCGGGTGACGCTTCCCAATCTTGATCAGCGAGGCGGACTGCTCGGCCACGGGGCTATGCTCGCGACGACGTCATATCCGGAACGGACGTCGCCGGTACTGAGAGGCAAGTGGCTGCTTGATAACATCCTGGGCACACCGCCGCCACCGCCCCCGCCTGGTGTGAGCACCACGCTCACCGAGCCGAAAGCGGGCACGCTGCCCCCGACCATTCGCCAACGACTCGATGAACATCGCAAGAGTCCGACGTGCGCGTCGTGTCATGCGTTGATCGATTCGCTCGGCTTTGCGCTCGAGAATTTCGACGCGACCGGTGGCTGGCGCACCACCGACGAATCGGGCAAGCCAGTCGACGCAAGTGGACGCACGATCGGTGGTGACGTGCTGACAGGCTTCACCGGTTTGCGCGCCGCGCTGCTTGCGCAGCCGCAGCAATTCCCGTCCACAGTGACGGCGAAGCTTCTCGCCTACGCGCTCGGCCGCCGTATCGAGTACTCGGATCAACCGGCCGTGCGGCAGATCGTCAACGACGCAGCCCGCGACGACTATCGCTGGTCATCGATCATCGTCGGGATTGTGAAGAGTCCCACGTTTCTCATGAGAGCGCCCCTGGCGACGAAGGAGTGATTGGAGCGGACATGTCTTACCTGACCACCAAGTCGCTGCCGCGACGAACCGTGTTGCGGGGAGTGGGTGCGACGCTCGCGCTGCCGTTTCTCGATGCCATGGTGCC
>DATCXH010001267.1:0-4317 GCA_036565925.1 Vicinamibacterales bacterium | reverse complement strand
GCGAACCCGACTTCGCCGCAGCCAAGAATCGTCTACTCGTCGTCATGCGCGAGCTGCATTCAAAGGGAGAACGCGGTTGTGACGGCAACGTTCACAGGTTCTTCGGGCGCCTCTCTGGTGCCGAATGGGGCGTGACGCAATACAAGCATCTCGATCACCATCTGCGCCAGTTCGGTGCATGAGCCAACAGAGGAGACGGAGGCAGCGGAGAAGATTCAACACGTAGGAACGAAGGAACGGAGGATCTTCTTCACGTCATCCACGTGTCGCCAATCTCTGAGTCTCAGCTCCAATCCCGGCCCGCGCTTTTGGTCAGTTCGTGACCTGGCAGCACCAATCGCTTGACGCCGTCCATCAACTTCGGAACATTGAAGTTGATCAGCAATCCAAAGGGACAGTTGGTGAGTTTCATGTACGTGAGCGCCTGTGCGCTGTGAACTGGCAGCAAGGCCGCCACGCATTTCATTTCTACAACGATCGAGCCCTCCACTATCAGGTCGGCGTGGTACGTCCCGCCGAATTGCATACCTTTGTAATGAACTGGAACCGCACGTTGCGTCTCGAACTGCAGTTTGCGGATAACAAGCTCGTAGTGAAAGCAGGGTTTGTAGATCCGCTCGAACAGCCCTGGACCCAAGGTGCGGTGCACCTCAATCGCCGCAGCCAGGATTTCGTGCGTGATCTTGTTGACCGGTGTATCCATCAGCATCGCTCGGTTCAGAGCAATGGATGGGCCGTCGCGAAATGATGCGCTTGGCCGTGACTGGCGCAGTACGCGTCGCAGATTCCGCGAACTCGAGAGAGGAGAAAGTACTAGTTTTCTCCGTTCCTCCGTTGCTCCGTGTTGAATTGCCCCCGTTCCCTTCGTCTTCTCCGCTGCCTCCTCGGGTACAATGCCGTCGCCTTACGCCATGAGGGCTACATCGATGAAGGTTGCATGCGTCATCGCGTTGAGTCTCCTCGCCGGGACGGCTGCCGTGTCGGCCCACCACTCGTTCGCGGCTGAGTACGAAGGCGACAAGCCGGTGACCATCACTGGCAAAGTCGCCAAGATCGACTGGCAGAATCCCCACATCTACTTCTACGTGGATGTGAAGGACGAGAAAGGCGGGCTCACCCAGTGGAAGATCGAGGGCTATCCGCCGAACATGCTCGTCCGCCAGGGATGGAAGAAGGACGAGACGATGAAGGTCGGCGACACCGTGAAAGTATTCGGCTGGCGCGCGCGGGCGAATCCGACGCAGGCCGCCGGACGTGACGTCACGTTCGCCGACGGTAAGAAACTGAACTGCGGACCGCCTGCCGGTACCGGTGGCCAATAGACGCGAAGGAGCGACAGCCGTGAAACGTGTGCTCGCATCCTTCGTCGCGATTGTTATCGCGATGCTGTTTGCCGGTTCGGCGATCGCGCAGACGCAGAAACCAGTCTTGAAGCCGGTGCCGCGCACCGCCGACGGCAAACCCGATCTGTCCGGCGTGTGGGTCGGCGGTGGATTCGCGCTGCTGTTCGGCGATGCCGAGCTCGAAGCGATCAAGCAGTACGACGCCGCGACAGGCCGAAAGCCCTTGCCTCCGCCCGAGCCTCCGCCCTACAAGCCCGAGGCTGAGAAGAAGCGGCAGGAGTTCCTCGCCAGGAAAGGGATCGACGATCCAATGGCGCGCTGCCTGATCTCAGGTGTGCCGCGCATCACCTTCCGGCCGCTGCCGTTCGAGATCATTCAGCAGCCGAATCGCGTCGTCATCATCTACGAGGTCCATCACGCGTTCCGGTTCATTCCAACTGATGGACGCGGTCATCCTGACGACATGGAACCGTCGTATCTCGGCGATTCAATCGGCCGTTGGGACGGCGACACGCTCGTCGTCGAGGTGACGGGATTCAACACCAACACGTGGCTCGTCGGCGTCGGCACGTTCCACAGCGACAAGCTGAAAGTGACGGAGCGTTACACGCGCGACACGCACGACACGATCATTTACGAAGCGACCATGGAAGACCCCGAGGTGCTGACCAAGCCGTGGAAGCAGTACGCCACGTTGCGGCTGAAGCCGGGCGAGCGCATTCGTGAGTACGAATGCATCGAGAACAACGAAGATATCCAGCGCTTCGAAAAGCTCTTACAGAAGTAGCAGTCCGGCGTTAGCCGGACTCCTCGGTGTAGTGTCCGGCTTTTGCCGGACCTCGATCAATCCGGCGTGAACTCCGCGTCGAGCGTCACGTGCCGCGGCGTCTGCTTCTTGCCGGCGTTCTCGAAGAAGAACGTGTGCTTGCCGGCCGCCGAGACCTTCACCTGGAAGCTGCCCGACGATCCCTTGAACGCCGAATCGAGCACCGCGTCGCTCGGATCGGTCAGCGTGAAGCCTGAGAGCGCCGCATCGTGGCCGCTCTTGCCGCTCGCGTGCCACTTGCCTGAGAGGGTCCCCGGCCGGCCCGGAGCGGTAAATGACACGCTCTCCACTGAGCCGGCAGCGATATCGAATTCCTTGTTGATCCGCGTCGCCGTCTGTTCGTGCGACGCCTGCGGCGCTCCGGCGGCCTTTTCGTGTGTCGAGAGCTTCACAGCAATGCCCACCGACATGACAACGGCGAACACCAGGAGCATGGCGGACTTCTTCATATGACTTCCCTCTGCGCGGTCTTTCACCAATCGCGATCCCTTTGATCCATGTATCGGCCGGAAGAAGAGGGTTCGTAGAGGCGGGTCTTGATTGAAACCAGACGTAGAGGCAGGTCTTATTAAAGATTGGTCGTAGAGGCGGGTCTTGGTTAGATATTGGTCGTAGAGGTGGGTCTTATGTTGAGATCGGTCGTAGAGGCGGGTCTTTAGACCCGCCTGCATCACTCGTGACGGAGTACGAGCATCGGATTCGTCTTCGACGCGCGCCACGCGGGGATGGAGAACGCGGCCAGCGCGACGAAGACCATGAACGCGAAGGTGCCGATGACGATCGACACCTCCGGCGCGGGAAGATTCGGCATCAACGACGACAGCACTCGACCGAGCGCCAGCCCTCCGGCCATTCCGACCGCCACACCCACCATCGTCAGACTGACGCCTTGTTTGAGCACCAGCCACAACACGACGGATTGACGCGCGCCAAGGGCCATGCGCATCCCGAGTTCACCCGCGCGCTGCGCAGTGGAGTACGAGACGACGCCGAAGATGCCGAGTGCCGCGAGCAGCAGTCCGAGCGCGGCGAATCCGGCGAGGACGTTGGCGAGCAGTTGGAGACTCGCAGTCTGCCGTTGTTCGGCGGCGCGCGCAGTCATCAAGCCATATACGGGAAGGTCGCGATCGAGCGTAGACACGACACGCCGCAGCTCGGAGGTGATGGCATCGGGCTCACGATCCGTTCGCAGCAGGATGTTGACGAATTGGGTTCCCGTTTGCGCCAGCGGCTGAAACGCCTGGAACTGCGTGTCGACACTGGACGAAGCACCGAAGGATGGGAACGTGATATCGGCGACGACACCGACAACTTCGCGCCAGTTCGGGTTCCCGCCGCGGTTGCCAATGCGCTTGCCGATCGGATCCTCGCCAGGCCACAGACTTCGGGCCATCGCTTCGTTGATCACGATCACGGGTGTCCGTCCAAAGCGATCGTCGGGTGTAAAGAGCCGGCCACGGCGAAGGGGGAGCTGCAGTGTCGCAAAGTACTCGGGCGTGACGCGTTCGTTATAGGCCAGCACGGGGTCGGTACGGCCTTCGATGAGAAACGCCGTGCTCGTGCTGAACGTACCGGTCGGGACTGACGAACTCGAGACCGCCGCGTGCGTGACACCGGGAATCTCGGCCACACGATCGCGCAGCGTCTGGAAAAACGTCCGTCGTGCTTCAGGTGTCGTGTAGTTCGGCCCGACGGGCGGAAGATTGAGTCGCGCCGCCAGCACACCGTCGACACGCCATCCCGGATCGACCGCGGTGATGCGCTGCAGTCCACGCACGAGCGACACGGCACCAGCCAGAATGATCAGCGCGAAGGCGATCTCGGCGACGATCAACCCCTGACGAAATCGCTGCGGTCCCCGGCCAGCGGTCATGCTCTGTGGGTTTTGCTTGAGCACGTCGTTGATATCCGAGCGTGCGGCGAGCCAGGCGGGAACGGCGCCAAAAATCAACCCGGTGATCACGGCGCAGGCAAAGGCAAACGCGAGCGTCGCTGGCTCGAGCGTGATGCGGACGCCCTGCAGATCGGCGAACTGCCTCGTGGCGATGAGCTGCGTGCACCAGAACGAGAGCGGAATCGCGATCGCGCCGCCAACGATCGACAACACCAGACTGTCGGTGAGCGATTGTCTGAGCAAACGTCCTTTGC
>DATCXH010000957.1:0-2597 GCA_036565925.1 Vicinamibacterales bacterium | reverse complement strand
TCAGTGACGGCGAGATGCCGAGTGAACGTATTGGGCAAGCATCTGCACGTGCTCGACTGGGGTCGACGGCAGAATGCCGTGACCCAGATTGAAGATATGTCCCGGACGGTTGTTGACGCGAGCAAGTACCGAGTCTGTCTGTTGCAGCATGCGCGCCGCTGGACCAAGTAGCAACGTCGGATCGAGATTCCCCTGCACGCCGCGATCCGTGCCGATGCGCGTCCATGCTTCGTCGATCGGGATGCGCCAGTCGACACCGATCACGTCGCCGCCGGCGTCACGCAATTCCTCGAGGATCGCCGCGGTGCCGGTGCCGAAGTGAATGGTCGGCACTCGTTTCGCGACGGCGTCGAAGAGAGGACGCGTATGGGGCAGCGCGAACTCGCGATAATCGGAGGCGCTCAGCACACCCACCCACGAGTCGAACACCTGCACGGCATCCACTCCTGCTTCGATTTGCGCCACGAGGTAATCCGAAACGATCGACGAGAGCTTCTCGCAGAGACGATGCCAGGCATCCGGATGCCCGTACATCATCGCCTTGGTCTTTGCGAACGTGTTCGAGTGCCCCCCTTCGATCGCGTATGACGCCAGCGTGAATGGCGCGCCCGCAAAGCCGATGAGCGGAACCCGACCGCGCAACTCCGTCTGGATCTGGCGGACGGCCGTGAGGACGTGTGCCAGCGCCTCGCGAGGCTCGAATACCCGCAACCGGTCGATGTCGGCTGGCTCGTTGATCGGCCGTTCAAGCTGAGGACCCTCTCCTTTGATGAAGTCGAAGGGGAGTCCCATGTGCTCGAGCGGCAGCAGAAGGTCGGAGAACAGGATCGCGGCGTCCAGGTCGACCCGTCGCACCGGCTGCAAGGTCACTTCCGTCGCCAGATCGGGTGTCCGACAGATATCGAGCAGGGAATAGCGCTCGCGCAGTGCACGGTATTCCGACATGTATCGCCCGGCCTGGCGCATGAACCAGACAGGCGTCCGGTCAACCGGCTCGCGACGGCAAGCTTTTAAGAAGCGGAATTCAGTCACGCACGGGCACGGTCAGCAGATCGCGCGCCAGCGAGACGAGCTCATCGAGCCAGAGCGGCTTGTAGCGCAGCTCGGCGCCGAGCGCCCGGATTTCGTCGGATTGGGCTTCGGCCAGGTAGTAATCCCCTGTCACGATTGCCACTGGCGTCTGCGCGAGGCCGGAAATTGCACGGATCGACCGTAAAAGCTCGAGTCCGCTCGTCAACGGCATCCGTAAATCGAGGATGATGGCGTGCGGACGGTGAATTCTGGCCAGATTCAGCCCTTCGTCCGCGGTGTGCGCGGCCCAGACTTCATAGCCTTCCAGCCGCAACATCCGCGAAAACAGGTTGGTGACGCTCTTATCGTCGTCGACGATCAGGACGCGGGGCGCGGGCGCGCTGGCCTCGGGCCGGGACACTAACCCATTGTGGAGCCCGGCCGGAAACCCGTCAAGTGAGGTAATCGTGTTATATTCTGGCCCCCTCGGCCGTAGTTACGGCCGGTTCCTGCGCCGCCCACCCGCCGAGTCGTGCGTGGCCGGGCGTCTACGCCTCGTTATGTTTACGCGTCGGAGGTTTTGTTGAGCCCCATCCTCGTGCGGCCTGGGCGCGAGCAGCTCGAGCACGATCGGGTGATCCGCCTGCTCCAGGCGAAATACAAGAGGAAGTTCGAAGTCGCCATCAATCCGGGGAACGAGCAGGCGGCGGCTGTCGGGCCGACCGAGTCGCCGTGGTACCCGGATCTGGTGCTGCTGGCCTCGGAGCGCACTCGCAAGCTCGTCGGCGTAGTCGAGGTCGAGACGTCCGAGTCGGTCAATCACCTCGAGGCGATGTCGCAATGGAAGACCTTTGCCAGTTTGAACGTCCAGTTCCATTTGTATGTGCCGGCATCGGGCGTCGATAGCGCGCGCCGGCTCTTAGCCGATCATCAGATCGAGACGACCGAGATCTGGGCCTATCACTCCATCGGCGATCAGATTCGTTTCACGCCGGTGCAGCGGGCGGCGCAACCAGGCGACGGCAAGGGACGCCCGGCGGCCGAGACACGTGAGCCGGCCGCGGCGGCCAAGCCAGTCGCGACGAAACCTGCACCCTCGCGCGGCACGGTGTCACGCCCACGGACGGCGCGTCCCGTGGCGAAGTCGTCTGCCAGAACCACTGCGCGTCCGAAGCCGCGCGCCGCGGCTGCGCGCACGAAGAGTTCGGCGGCATCGCGGCGCGGTGACAAGACTGCGTCACGCAAGACCGCAACGGCCTCGAAGACGCTGAAGCGCAAGTAATTTGTGCCTTTCCTGCGGGTCATTCGCGATAAGCGCGGGTACGAGACCACGTACCTGATGCATCTGTATCGCGACGGAGCGCGTCAGCGTTCGAAGATTCTGTACGTGTTTCGCACGCCGGGCGGCGTTCGTGTCGGTCGCGATCCGCTCGAGCCGGAGGTTCTCCGACAGATCGAATTGCAACATCCCGACATTCAATTCAACTGGGCGACGGTCCGCGAGAGTCAGCAGGTCATCGAGACATCAATCGAGCCTCGACGCCGAAGGCCACGACGAGAAGACGAGATCCCCGCGGTTGCGCCAT
>DATCXH010000956.1:0-12876 GCA_036565925.1 Vicinamibacterales bacterium | reverse complement strand
CAGCCGACTATCTGCGAGAGACGGCCGACGCCTGGAATGCCAGCATCGAACGATGGCTGTATTGTTCGGGAACGGAATTGGCGCATCAGCACGGCGTCGACGGGTATTACGTGCGCGTGGCGGTGCCTGATCGAGCGGACGCCGCGTCTCCATGTCATGGATTCGTACCGATCAAGAACCGGCCTCCGGATCAAGCGGTGGGACCGGCGGCCTTGATGGTCAGCCTGGACGCGTTTGCGTTCGTGCGCTTCGGGCTGCGCGCCGCAGATGATCCGCGCATTGTGGACACGGTCAAGGTCGTCGATGCGACGCTCAAAGTCGACACGCCGCGCGGTCCCGTATGGCATCGCTATCAGGGTGACGGGTACGGCGAACATGCGGACGGCGGGCCATTCGACGGAACCGGTGTCGGTCGCGCGTGGCCGCTGCTGACCGGCGAGCGCGCACACTACGAGCTCGCTGCCGGGCGGCGAGACGTTGCAGAGCAGCTTGCGCGC
Organism: Vicinamibacterales bacterium; assembly: GCA_036565925.1. Lineage (GTDB taxonomy): Bacteria > Acidobacteriota > Vicinamibacteria > Vicinamibacterales > UBA2999 > Gp6-AA40. Next base: position 12,379 of record DATCXH010000956.1, on the reverse strand, counting down.
GTCATGGAGGCGTTGGCGGGTGAGCACGGTCTGCTGCCGGAGCAGGTCTGGGATAGCGCCGACATTCCCGACCGGGAACTATTCATCGGGCACGCGTCCGGCTCGGCGATGCCGCTTGTGTGGGCGCACGCCGAGTACATCAAGCTGTGCCGATCCCTTCTCGACAGGGAGATTTTCGATCGGCCGCCGCAGACCGTTCAGCGGTATCTCGTCGAGAAGGTGACATCGCGTCATATCACCTGGCGCTTCAACAACAAGGTGCGCGCGATGCCGGCGGGCAGAATTCTCCGCGTCGAGTCGCGCGCCCCGGCCGTCGTGCATTGGAGCATCGATGGTTGGCGTACCGTGCACGATACCCCGACACGTGACACAACGCTCGGCGTCCATGTGGCGGACCTTCAGACGCTTGATCTGCGTGTCGGCGACCGCGTCGATCTCACGTTCAACTGGCCAGAAACGGACCGTTGGGAAGGAATCGACTTTGTGGTCCGGGTGGAATGAGCAGTATCGGTGAGGTGTTGAGAATGGATGAGAATCCTGCCGTCATTCAATCGTCGCTCGGTCGACCGATGGCCGATCTGGATCGACTCTCTATCAACGCGATCCGGATGCTGTCGATCGATGCGGTTCAACAGGCCAACTCCGGGCATCCTGGTATGCCGATGGGCGCGGCCACGATGGCGTTCGTCTTGTGGACGCGCCATCTTCGACACAATCCCCAGAACCCGTCGTGGCCCGACCGCGACCGCTTCGTTCTCTCGGCCGGCCACGGCAGCATGCTGCTGTACAGCCTGCTGTATCTGACGGGGTATGACCTCACGCTGGACGAAATCCGGCAATTTCGACAGTGGAAGAGCCGGACGCCCGGCCATCCTGAGCGCGGCGTCACGCCTGGCGTCGAGGTCACCACTGGCCCGCTCGGTCAGGGCGTCGGCAATAGCGTCGGACTCGCAATCGCGGAGCGATGGCTGGCGGCGACGTTCAATCGTCCCGGTAATGAGGTCGTGGACCACTACACGTACGTTCTTGCGAGCGATGGGGACCTGATGGAAGGGGTCGGGGCGGAGGCCGCATCACTCGCGGGCACTCTTCGGCTCGGTCGCCTCATCGTCCTCTACGACGCCAACCTGATCACGCTCTCCGCGACGACGAACGTCACGTTTACTGAAGACGTCGGCGCGCGCTTCGAAGCCTATGGCTGGCACGTGCAGCACATCGACGGTCACGATCCGGTGGCCGTGGATGCGGCGCTTGCTGTCGCGAGGGCCGTTGAGGATCGGCCGTCCTTGATCGTGGCGCGCACGCATATCGGATATGGCAGCCCGCACAAGCAGGACACGTGGCATGCGCACGGTGAGCCGCTCGGTGTCGAGGAGGTGCGTCTGACGAAGCAGGCGCTCGAGTGGCCAGACGATCGCAGCTTCTATGTGCCCGAGGATGTGCTGCGGGAGTTTCGAACGGCCATCGATCGAGGCGCAGAACTGGACGCGGCGTGGCGACACCGCTTGGATGAGTACCGGATGGCCCATCCTGGCTTGGCTGACCAGTTTGCGCATGCGATGGCCGGCGAGCTGCCCGCGGATTGGGAGGCATGTCTCCCCGTTTTCACAGCGGGGGACGCGGACATGGCAACACGCGACGCGGGGGGAGCGGTCATCAACGCGTTGGCCGGCATCGTGACGAACCTGGTTGGTGGTTCGGCGGATCTCGATCCGTCGACGCGCACGACCATGAAAGGATTTGGCGACTTCGAGAGTCCTCTGATGACCCAGTCCGATCAAGAGATCCCGACACAGGGGACGGCCGGCGGTGTCTGGGGATACGCAGGACGGAACATTCATTTCGGCCTTCGCGAGCACGCCATGGCCGCCATCATGACCGGAATGGCCCTTCACGATGGGCTGCTCCCGTTTGGCGCAACGTTCCTGTCGTTCTCCGACTACATGCGGCCGAGCATCCGGCTCGCGGCGTTGAGCAAGGCGCACGTGATCTACATCTGGACGCATGACAGTATCGCGCTCGGAGAGGACGGCCCCACCCATCAGCCGGTGGAGCAGTTGGCCAGTCTGCGGGCCATGCCAAACATGATGATTCTGCGACCGAGCGACGCGACTGAAACCGTGGAGGCATGGCGCGTAGCGCTGCGGCATACGGGCGGTCCCGTCGGGCTCGTGCTCTCCCGACAGAAGCTGCCGGTGCTGGATCGGACGAAGCTGGCCTCCGCATCAAGTCTCGCGCAAGGGGCCTACGTACTCGCTGATCCGCATGGATCCACGCCGGAGGTGATCCTGATCGCCACCGGCTCGGAAGTCTCGCTTGCGCTGGAGGCGCACACACGGCTCGTCGGCGAAGGGATCCGCAGCCGCGTCGTGTCGATGCCCTGCTGGGAGTTGTTCGAGCGTCAACCGCAGTCGTACCGCGACACGGTTCTTCCGCCGAGCGTCCGCGCGCGGGTGAGCATTGAGGCGGCCGCGCCGTTTGGGTGGGAACGCTACGTCGGGCTCGAGGGGGCGATCATCGGCGTCGCCGATTTCGGCGCGTCGGCGCCGGGGCCGATCATCATGCGCGAGTTCGGCTTCACGCCGGAGCACGTCATCGAGACCGCAAAAAGAGTTCTTGGAAAGAACCGATGATGATCAAGAAGATCCTGTGCGCGATCGATCGTTCGCCGAGCTCCCTTCAGGCCTTCGGCTATGCGATTGCACTCGCAAGATGGCAGAGCGCCCGACTGAACTTGCTGGAAGTCGTCGAGGAGGCGCCGCCGCCCCCGGGCGTCACCCGAGCGCCGAAGAGCGACGGCGTGCCAAATGAAACCCGGACAGCCCTCGAGCGCGATCTCAGGCGGGCTCTGACGGCCAGGCGCGCGTCTGACGTGAAGGTCGAGATCTCTTTGCGGAAGGGCACGGCCGTTCAGGAAATTCTCGCGCACGCGAAGACGAGTCGGGCGGACCTTATCGTGATCGGAAGCCACGGCCGCGGAGGCGTGCAGCGCCTGGTGCTAGGATCGGTCGCCGAAAGAGTTCTTCGGTTGGCCACGTGCCCGGTGCTGACTGTTCGTCGTGGCGTGAGGCTGGTTCGCCGAAGCCGGTCACCCTTCGAAACGATCCTGTGTCCCACGGATTTCTCTGCGGCTGCGAACAAGGCCGTGGCGTACGCGAAGCGTTTAGCGCAAGAAGCAGATGCCAAACTGATCTTGATGACTGCTGTCGAGTGGCCATTCGGTGACGAGGTGTCGTCCGGAGCGGTCGCAGAGCTTCAGAAGAGCATCGCATCGAACGCGAGCGACGCGCTCACGCGTCTGTTGCCGCGTCCGACTTCCAACGGACCCCGCGCTCAGGCGATCGTGGCCGCCGGCAAAGCGAGTGCTGCGATTGTCAAGGTCGCCCGTGCTCGATCAGCGGACCTCATTGTGATGGGCGTCTCGGGACGCGGCGCATTGGATGTGGCCATCCTTGGATCGACCACGCATCACGTCATACGTGAGGGAGCGTGGCCGGTGTTGACCGTCCGGACGGAGAGGCGGTGACACTCGCGTGCACGACTCGAATGTAGCGCTCACGATCCCGATCCCGCGTGCCGCCCACTCCGCGTCCCGGGTTACTCCTGATTGTTCGTGCGCTCTACGTAGTCTTCAGAAGAGGCCGGATCGAGCTCCCATCGATTCTTGTCACGGCTCCCGCGCTTTTCTCCAATCCTCAACTCCTCGGTATCGCCGTAGGTAACGCCCACCGCCTTTCCCATCTTGTCCAGGTCGTTCTGGCCGGGAGTGGCCGTGCTGCCTCCAACAGTCTCGTCTCCGCCCGATTCGGCATCCTCCCATCGCGCATCGATATCGCCGCCTGAGAGCGTCGGATCTGTGCCCTGATTGTTCTGGAAGCGATCGGCGAGTTGCTTCGTGCCGGCCTCCACGTCGTGCATTGGCGGCTCTATCTCGTCGTCGATCCCGTTCCGGTTGAGATCCTCTCGTTCGTCTTTGTCCATTGTGAACACTCCTCAAAGGCTGACGAGAGAGCAACGGCCATGCCGCGGCGCTGCCAGCGAGGCCGTCGATTGACGCGTGCCGAGGGTTCAGTTGGGTGACGGATCCGCGTGCAATGAGCGCAGGTCAACGGCTTCGTCCCCAAGTTGCTGGAGATCCACCAGACGCCGCGACTTGATAATCGGCATGACGCGGCGGACGTCCTTCGCGCGGTTGAGACCGACAGCCGCATCTATTCGGCCGCCATTCACATAACACGCGAGGTAGCTGGGGGAATCTAAACGGCCACGCACCACGAGTTGCTCCCACTTCGTGTGGAATCCGGCGTACTGGAGGTTCGCATCGTACTGATCGGACCAGAACCAGTGAATCTCGTCGTAGGCGACTCGTTTGCCAAGCATGTTGCGCGCGGCGGCGGCGCCCTGCTTGATGGCGTTCTGCCAATGTTCCACTCGAATCCGGCGATCGAAAATCGGGTGATAGTGATTCGCGACATCACCCGCAGCGTAAACACCGGTGACGTTCGTCTCGCAGTACTCGTCAACAACCACGCCGTTGTCGACGACGATGCCGCTGCCGTCGAGGATGTCCACCGCCGGCTCGATGCCGATGCCCACGACGACGAAGTCGCACTCGAGACGCAGGCCTCCTTTTGTGACGACGGAGTTCACGCGTCGCGTTCCCTCGAACGCGGCGACGGTGTCCTCGAAGATGGTGCGAACACCGTGAGCGCGATGAAGGTCGGCGATCGTCTGGCCCACCGCCTCACCGAGGACGCGGAAGAGCGGCGTCTTCGAGGGCTCGATGGCGACGACGTTCAAGCCTTTCTGGCGAAGCGACGCGGCGACCTCCGAGCCGATGAACCCCATGCCCACGACAACCACTCGGCGACCGGCGGCCATCTCCGCCCGAATGCGGTTGGCATCCTGGACGGTGCGAAGACCGTAGATGCCCTCGAGATCGCCACCGGGGATCGAGACGCGCCGGTTACGCCCGCCCGTGGCGATGAGCAGCGTGTCGAACGGCACGCGACGGTGATCCTCGAGCTCTACGAATCGCGCTGACGAGTCGATGCGCGTCACGCGTGTTCCGAACATCGTCTCGATGCCATGCTCTGCGTAGAACGCGCCCGGCCGCACCAGCGCTTTGTCGAACGGCACCTCGCCGCGCAGGTAGGCTTTGGACAGCGGCGGCCGCTCGTACGGTGGTTCGTGCTCGGCCCCGATCAGCGTGACGGTCCCATCGGCGCCCTCGTCGCGAAGCGTAATAGCGGCGGTAGCGCCGCTAAGGCTGGCGCCGACGATCACGTACCTCGTGGCCATCACACCTCGATTTGTACGGCATCCCCCTCAACCCGGACGGGATAGACCTTCACAGGTACACTCGCCGGAGGGGCGAGCACCTTGCCCGTTCGCACGTCGAACTCGGATCCGTGGCACGTGCACGTGACGGTCGTCCCACTCATCTCTCCTTCTTCAGCAAGAGAGCACTGTTCATGCGTGCACGCGTCGTCGAACGCGTAGTACGTGCCGCCGACGTTGGCCACCGCGATCCGTGTGCCACGCACGTCGACTGCCGTGATGCCACCCGCCGGTATCTCGCTGGTCTTGATCGCTGTCACAAAGTCCGTTGCCATTCGCATACCTCATCGGTGACGAAGCGTCCTTGCGACTGGGGACGTGTGCAAGCGAAGAGCCAGGGCTTTGGCCCGTTCCACACGTCATCCTCGACGCAACTTCCTTTCGTTTTGAAGCGTGCAGTTCATTCTGAATCTCGGACCGGAGGTCCCCGATCACGCGACGAGATTGGATGGCCATTCCGGCGGGAGGCCTTTGGCGCGTGCCGTGCAACTGGAACCCGGCAGACGAAGGGAAGGGGAGTCAAACCAGGCTCGGCAATTCACAGAAAGATCCTTATGAACCCACTCCTCGCATTGAATCAACGTGGTCAGTTCGTGTGGTTGGACTACATCAGCCGCAGCCTGATCACGGGCGGTGGACTGCAGCGATTGATATCGGAGGATGGTCTGGGCGGTGTGACCAGCAACCCGACCATTTTCGACAAGGCCATTGCCGGAAGTACCGATTACGATGCCGGGCTGCATCGCGCACTCGACGCCGACCGCAACATCAGTAACCCAGCGCTCGCAGAACGTCTCACCGTCGAGGACATCCAGTCGGCGGCTGATCTCCTCCGGCCGGTGTTCGACGACAGTGACGGCGCGAACGGCTTCGTGAGCCTCGAGGTCTCGCCAGGTTCTGCCCACGATACGCGGGCAACCATCGCCGAAGCGCGACATCTCTGGCAGGTCGTCGCACGACCGAACGTGATGATCAAGGTGCCGGCCACGCCGGAGGGAGTTCCGGCAGTTGAAACGCTCACCGCTGACGGCATCAACGTCAACATCACGTTGATGTTCTCGGTTCGACACTATGAGGCTGTGGCGCAGGCCTATCTTCGAGGTATCGATCGCCATCCAGATCCGCACCGGGTCACCTCGGTCGCATCGCTGTTCGTGAGCCGGCTCGACGCCGTCGCGGATCGCCTGCTCGAGAAGATCGGGACGCCAGACTCCCTTTCATTACGGGGGAGAATTGCCATCGCGAACGCCAAACGCGTCTACCGCCGTTTCCGTGAGCTGTTCGACGGCGAGCCGTTCGCGACTCTCAAGCGACGTGGGGCGCGCATCCAGCGGCCGCTCTGGGCCAGCACGGGAACCAAGAATGCTTCGTACTCCGATGTCCTATACATCGAAGAGCTGATTGGTCCGGATACGATCACAACCGTACCGCCCGCGACCCTCGATGCGTTTCGCGACCACGGACGTGTTCGAGTCACCCTCGGAACCGAGGACAAGGAAGCGGAAGCGGTACTGGCGGCTGCGACGGCGCTTGGCCTTGACGTGCACGCCATTACCGAACAGTTACAAGCGGATGGCATCAAGGCATTCGCCTCCTCGTTCGATCAGTTGATCGCCACTCTGGGGAAGAAGCGGAGCCAGATCCTCACGACTGCGAGCTGACGTGAGACCGCTCGCGTGTTCACGATCCACACAACGCGATTGGGCGGCTTGCGGCATGCCCGGCGCGACTCCACGAATACGCGTGGCGGAACGCCAGCTTCCGCGGTATGCCGATTACCTGGACGCAGTGGGCGCGGGTGAGGGGCACCGCCGTCACATGTCCGGCCGCACATGCGCTGTCAGAGCAATCGGTCGCTGGGCGGTGACTAGGACGAGCAAGTAAGGCACCGGCTCGGTTGGATACATGCGAGGCGGTGTCAGTTGCAGTGGATCGTACGATGACAGTTAAGAATCCCGGCCCAAGCGACGACGTCGTTCTCTCCGCCGCTCGCGCCCTCGCCGATCAAGCGTTTGCGCGAGCCGCGGGCGCACCGCTGGTTCCTGGAAACACCGTACGAATCCTGAAAGACGCTAAGGAAAACTATCCTGCCTGGCTCGAGGCCATCGCCTCAGCCAGGAGCACCATTCATTTCGAGACCTACATCATCCATCGCGACGATATCGGACTCCAGTTTGCGGAAGCGCTCGCCGAACGGGCTGGACAGGGTGTTCGCGTTCGGCTGCTCTACGACTGGCTCGGCTCCTTCAGCGTCAGTCTCCGCCCACGCTGGTCGATGTTGGCTCGAGCGGGTGTCGAGGTCAGAGCCTTCAATTCTCCGCGAATCGACAGACCCTTCGGATGGATCAGTCGCGATCATCGCAAGGTTCTTACAATCGATGGACGGGTGGGATTTGTCTCGGGGCTGTGCGTCGGTCGCAGTTGGGTCGGGGATCCCGAACGTCACCTCGAGCCGTGGCGTGACACCGGAGTGGTGATAGAGGGACCAGCGGTCGCAGACGTCGAACTGGCGTTCGCCGAGACGTGGGCGACCGCTGGAGCGCCGCTTCCGATAACGGACTTGCCCGACAAGAGCTCCATACCCGTAGCGGGTACGGTGATGGCGCGCGTGGTAGCCAGTACGCCTACCACAGGACAGCTCTATCGATTGGATCAACTCATTGCTGCTGGCGCGCGTCGCTCACTGTGGCTGACCGACGCCTATTTCGTCGGTACGACACTCTACGTTCAGGTCTTGAAGTCGGCTGCGACCGACGGTGTGGATGTTCGGCTCCTGGTGCCGGGGGCCAGTGATGTGCCGTTCATCGGATCACTCGCGCGGGCCGGGTATCGACCGCTGTTGGAGGCCGGGGTCCGCGTCTTCGAGTGGAACGGATCCATGCTGCACGCGAAAACGGCCGTCGCCGACTCTCGGTGGGCCAGAGTCGGGTCAACGAACCTCAATCTCGCCAGCTGGATCGGCAACTGGGAACTGGATGTCGCGGTTGAAGACGAGCCGTTTGCGCACGCGATGGAAGCGATGTACTTGGACGACTTGTCCCACGCCACAGAAGTCGTGCTCACCGCCCGGCGACGAGTGCGTTTGAGCCAGCAACCAGAGCCGCGGCGCCATCGCCCTCGCGTTATGCAGGGGAGCGGAGGACGAGTGGCCGCAGGGGCGCTCGGAGTCAGCAGCGCGGTCGGCGCGGCGATCACGAACCATCGAATCCTTGGTCCGGCCGAGGCCCGGGTCATGGCGAGCGCTGGCCTGCTCCTGCTCGCGGTGAGTGGCGTGGCCATGGCGTGGCCCAAGGTGGTGGCGATGCCCCTGTCCGTGATCCTCGGGTGGATAGCGCTGTCATTGCTCTTCAGAGCTGCCACTCTCCGTCTTCATGGGACGGACATGCGTCTACCGTGGCGCCGCCATCATCGGTCCGAACCGACAGGAACTCGCGATGTCTGACCTTTTTCTTGAAGAGCGCGAGTCGAGTCATCCGCGCGAACCCGAGACTGTGAGGGTCACATGACGACGGACCAACCAGGGCTGACCGCGCTTCCAGCGTGGTACGCCCTGATGGTGCATTTCGATCAGATGCGCGATCGGCACCTGCGGTCGCTGTTCGCCGACGACCCCGCGCGCGGCCAGCGCTTCGTGGCCGAAGGGGCCGGATTGTATCTCGACTATTCGAAGAACCGCATCACCGACGAAACGATCCGCCTTCTGGTGAGGCTGGCTGATGCCTGCAGCCTGCGCGAGCGTATCAAGGCGATGTTCAGTGGAGAGAAGATCAACACCACCGAACAGCGAGCGGTACTGCACGTGGCGCTTCGCGCGCCGCGTGGTGCGGCGATTGTCCTCGACGGTGAAAATGTCGTGCCCGCTGTGCACGACGTGCTCGATCGGATGGCCACGTTCGCCATGCAAATCCGCGATGGCCGGTGGCGCGGACACACTGGCCAGCGCGTGCGCACCATCATCAACATCGGGATTGGCGGCTCCGATCTCGGCCCGGTCATGGCCTACGAAGCGCTGAAGCACTACAGCGCGCGCGATCTGAACTTCCGTTTTGTGTCGAACGTGGACGGGACGGACTTCATTGAGGCCACGCGAGATGTCGATCCTGCCGAGACGCTGTTCATCGTCTCGTCCAAAACGTTCACGACGCTCGAAACGATGGCCAACGCGCGGGCGGCGCGCCAATGGGTGCTCAACGCGCTCGGAAAAGAAGACGCCATCCGCCGGCACTTTGTGGCTGTGTCGACCAACGCCGAAGCCGTGGCGAGCTTCGGGATCGATGCCGACCACATGTTCGGCTTCTGGGACTGGGTCGGAGGCCGCTATTCGATGGAGTCTGCGATCGGCCTCTCGACGATGATCGCCATTGGTCCTGAGAATTTCCGCGACATGCTGGCCGGCTTCCATGCAATGGACGAGCATTTCCTGACGGCGCCATTCGAGCGCAATCTGCCGGTCCTGATGGGGCTACTCACCATCTGGTATACGAACTTCTTCGACGCCTCAACCGTTGCAGTTCTGCCGTATGAACAGTACCTCGGGCGCTTTCCCGCGTATTTGCAGCAGCTCACCATGGAAAGCAACGGCAAGCACGTGACGCACGCGGGCGTGCGCGTCGACTATCAGACCGGACCCATCTACTGGGGCGAGCCCGGCACGAACGGTCAGCACTCGTTCTACCAACTGATTCACCAGGGAACCCGACTGATTCCGTGTGACGTCGTCGGCTTCGGCCAGACGCTGAATCCGCTGGACAATCATCACGATCTTCTGATGGCCAACGTCTTTGCACAGACCCAGGCGTTGGCGTTCGGGAAGACCGCTGAGGAGGTGCGCGCCGAGGGCACACCAGAGCGGCTGGTCCCACACCGCACCTTTGAAGGCAACCGGCCGACGAACACGATCCTGGCCGAACGGCTGACGCCGGAGACACTCGGCGCGCTGGTTGCACTCTATGAGCACAGCGTGTTCACACAGGGGACGATCTGGCAGATCGACTCGTTCGATCAATGGGGCGTCGAATTGGGCAAGGCACTGGCGACGAGGATCGTGCCCGAGCTCGCCGGTCATGTCGAGCCGGTGCTGACGCATGACAGCTCGACGAACGCGCTCATCCGTCACTATCGCCGCATCAAGGCCGGGCCAGACTCGAGGACACCATCATGAGCTTCGGCTACAACCAGCCGCTCTATCTCCTGCCGTTCGATCATCGCCATTCCTACGTGACTGGCATGTTCAATTTCAATCCACCGCTGACTGTCGACCAACATGAGGCCGTCGTCGACAGCAAGCGGTTGATTTACGACGGATTCCGACAGGCGCTCGGCAACGATGTGCCGATGTCATCTGCCGCCATCCTGGTCGACGAAGAATTCGGCGCTGACATCCTCCGCGATGCAATCACGCGCGGCTACATGACGGCGCTCTCGACTGAGAAGAGCGGATCGAACGAATTCGAGTTCGAGTACGGCGCGGCATTCGCCGAGCACATCGAAGCGTTCGGCCCCACCTTCGCGAAGGTGCTGGTGCGCTACAACCCTGAGGGCGATGGGACCCTCAACCGGCGCCAGACGGCGAGGCTCAAACAACTGTCCGACTACTGCCGATCGGCGGATCAGTTGTTCATGTTCGAGCTGCTGGTTCCGGCCACTCAGGCGCAGATCGATCGTGTCCAGGCAGACAAGCAGAGCTACGACCTGCAGATTCGTCCCACCTTGATGCTCCAGACGATCCGCACATTACAGGACGCCGGAGTCGAGCCGGATGTCTGGAAGATCGAAGGGCTCGATCGCCGCGAGGATTGCGAGCGCGTGGTTGAAACGGCGAGGCGCAGCGGCCGGGACGATGTCGGCTGCATCGTCCTGGGACGCGGTGCCAATGAGAAGAAAGTGGCGGAGTGGCTCGAGACCGCCGCGTCGGTGCCAGGCTTCATCGGATTGGCGGTCGGACGCACGACGTTCTGGGATGCAGTGGCCGACTACGAGTCGAACAGGGCGAGCAGACAAGAGGCGGTGGCCCGTGTGGCACATCGCTACAGTCAATGGGTCACCATTTTCCAGCGAGCGCACGCGTCGCTGAGAGCGACGGGCAGGTAATCGCAGTCAACGCCACCAAAGCACATCACGATGACCATGACGACGTCCGAAGTCGATCGTCTGAAGGCGGCCGCTGCTGCCGCCGCAGCAGCGCTGGTCGAAGACGGCATGATCGTCGGCTTGGGCAGCGGGTCCACCGCGTCTCTTGCCGTCAGCATCCTCGGTCGACGTGTGTCGGACGGTCTGCGGATCATCGGCATTCCCACGTCAGAGCAGACGGATCGCGAGGCTCGTCGTCTGGGTATTCCCCTTTCCACATTGGCGGAGCACGATCACATTGACGTCACGATCGACGGGGCGGACCAGGTCGATGTCGGCAGGCTCAGTCTGCTGAAGGGTCGCGGCGGAGCGCTTCTGCGCGAAAAGATCATTGCCAGTGCCAGTGAACAACTGATCATCGTCGTCGACGAGACCAAGCTCGCTGACCGCCTCGGCATCCAGAGTTCCGTGGCAGTGGAAGTCGTTCCGTTCGCGTGGCAGGCGACCGCGAGGAAGCTGAAGGGGCTGGGCGCGAGTCCGACGCAACGGATGACACGTGAGGGACAGCCGTTCTTCACCGACGGCGGCCACTACATCCTCGACTGCGCGTTTGGCGCAATCGACGATCCCGAGCGTTTGCAACGCCAACTGGACGGAACGATCGGCGTCGTCGAACACGGCTTATTCCTTGGGATGGCGTCTCGGGTCGTCGTCGGCGGCTCACAGGGAGTCCATGTGTTGCAGAGCCGAGACGACTGAATCGAGCGCCGCGACCGATGCCGTCGCGACACTGCGGCTGTGAGAGGCGGATGTGATGGCCGGTAAACAGGAAGACGTGCCGAGCGGTGTGCGATTGGTCGTGGCGGATGTTGACGGGACACTCGTGACACCCGACAAGGTCCTGACACCGAGGGCACGTGCCGCTGTTCGCACGATCATCGAGGCAGGAATCGCATTCACGATCACCAGC
>DATCXH010000944.1:0-7583 GCA_036565925.1 Vicinamibacterales bacterium | reverse complement strand
AAGCCGAGAAGATGCTGACGCCTGTCGCCACTGCCCAGCCGGGGAGCGACGCCGCACTCGAGCTTGGACTGCTTCAGTGGACCCTCGGGCGGCGCAACGATGCCGTCCGCACGCTGAAGTTGATCGTCGCGCGCGTCGATGGACAGACGGCAGCCGAGAATATGCGCCTCGGGCAGGCGGCGCGGGCGCTCGGCGCGTTCCAGGACGCCAATGGCTTCTTCCGCTCGGCCAATCGTCTTGCGCCGACCGATGTCTACGTGAACACCGCATGGGGCGAGCTCTTCCTCGAAAAGTACGACCGTAAGGAAGCGATGCGCTCGTTCCAGGACGCAATCAAGGCCGACGAGAACTATGTGCCGGCCATCCTCGGTATCGCCCGCGTCGCGATGGAGGACAATCCGCCGGCCGCAAAGACCGCGATCGAGCGCGCACTGAAGGTCAATCCCAACTCGGTGCCGGCGCATTTGCTGGCCGCCGAGATCTTGCTCGACGATCGCAAGCGCGATGACGCCAGAGCGAGTGTGCAGCGTGCGTTGAAAGTGAATCCCAACAGCGTGGAGGCGCACTCGCTCGAGGCCGCGATCGATTTCCTCGAAGGCAAGACCACCGCGTTCGAGGCGCAGGTTCAGCAGGTGCTCAAGGTCAACCCTGTCTACGGCGAGGTCTACCGCGTCGCCGGCGATCACCTCGCGCGCAACTACCGCTTCGACGAAGCCGTCGACATGGTGCGCAAAGGGTTGGCTTTGGACGATGCGAATGCGCGAGCGCATGCGGACCTCGGCAAACATCTGCTGCGGACCGGTGATGAGCCCGGGGCTCGCCGCGCCCTCGAGCGCGCGTTCAAAGACGATCCCTTCGATCAGCAAACGTTCAACTCGCTCACGCTCCTCGACACGCTCGACAAGTTCGAGACCATCACCGACGGCGATCTGATCTTCCGATTCGATCCGAGTGAGGCCGCGGTCATGCGCGAACACGCCATCCCGCTCGCCAAGGAAGCGATGGCCACGCTCTCGAAGAAGTACAACTTCACGCCGCAGGGTCCGATCCTGATCGAGATGTTCCCCAAGCACGACGACTTCGCGGTGCGCACGATCGGTCTGCCGGGCATGATCGGCGCACTCGGCGCCTGCTTCGGTCGGGTCGTCACGCTCGATTCGCCGAAAGCGCGGCCGCCGGGCGACTTCAACTGGGGCGAGACGCTGTGGCACGAACTGGCCCACGTCTTCACGATCCAGATGTCGAAGCAGCGCGTGCCGCGGTGGCTCACCGAAGGGACCTCCGTCTGGGAGGAAAGGCGCGCGCGTCCCGAGTGGGGCCGCGAGATGGACATCACCTTCGCGCACGCCCTCAACGAGGGCAAGGTGATGAAGCTGGACGTGCTCAATCAGGGATTCCAGGATCCCAAGATGATCTCGCTGGCCTACTACCAGGCCTCGCTCGTCGTCGATCACATCGTTGAAACCTACGGCGAGACCAAGCTGCACGACTTGCTGCGCGCGTACGGGGACGGCCTCGAAGACGAGACTGCGATCAAGGAAGGTTTGGGCGTGTCATTGGCCCAGTTGCAGACGGGATTCGACGCGCGGCTCGACAAGCAGTACGCCAGCCTTCGCCGGGCGCTGAAGGCGCCGGAGATGAAGGAGAAGATGTCGGCGGACGAGTTGAAGGCGCTCGCGACGTCGAATCCCGACAGCTTCGCCGTGCAAATGCGGCTGGCGGTGGCGCTCAACGAAGCGAAGGACAACGCCGGCGCGATTGCCGCGCTCGAGCGCGCCTCGCAAATTATCCCGAGCGCCACCGGGGCGAACAATCCGAACACGATGATCGCGAAGATCGCCCTCGAACAGAAGGACACGGCGCGCGCCATCAAGGCGCTCGAAGAGGTGATGCGCGTCGACCACGCCGACGTCGAGTCGGCCCGCAAGCTCACTGAGTTGGTCACGCCGACTGGCGACGCGGCACGCACCGAGGACGCCTATCGACGCCTCATCGCCATCGATCCGTTCGACCGCGAGGCCGAAGCGCAACTCGGCCGTCTCGCCCTGAAACGCAAGGACCCGCTCACCGCGGTGCGTTCGTTCAAGAGCGTGCTCGGGTCAAATCCCCCCGATCGCGCGCAGGCGCATGTCGAACTTGCTGAAGCGCATCTGGCGGCGGGGCAGTATGCCGACGCGAAGAAGCAGACGCTGGCCGCGCTGGAAATAGCACCGTCGTTCGAGCGCGCTCAGGATCTGTTGCTGAAGATTTCAGATACAGCGAAATAGCCCGTTCCACGTTCCACGTTCCAGGTTCCAGGTTCCGGGTTCAGGGTTCCGGGTTCACGGTTCCGGGTTCCGCTTCGGCTTCGAGTCCTTTTGCTTTCTCTTGCGCCACCGTTGGGCGCGTTGTTTTCGTATCCGGTCAGCGTTCCGTTTGGCCTCTGGCGATTGGAGATAGTCGAGCCACCCGCCGATCTCCTTCATGGCAACTTCCCATCGCACAACATGCTCGCGGCGCGTTTCTTCGGTGATCAGCTTCCGGTCAACTGCATCGCCGAGATGGTTGTGACACTCGAGCATCGAGGCGCGCCCCATCTTCACGAAGCGGGCGTTGTCCACCGGATCGAACCTGCCGAAGCCCTCGGCAATGTGACTTTGCGCCGAGGCGGCGCTTTCGCGTAGTTGCCCTCGGAGTTTGAAATCTGTTGCAAGCGGCTCGCGCTCGATCAAATCGTAAATGCCCTTCTTGAACGCGGCGACGGACTGCCACGCTGTGAGTTCCCAATAATGCTTTGCGACCATGCACAGCCGTAGTGCAGGCACGGTGCCGAGCCAATGTATGCGGCTTTTGCTGGAGGGAGTCGTGGGATCGGTGCAGAAACTGAAACGCCGGAATAAGCCGAACGTGGCGGAACTTGGAACCCGGAACTTGGAACCCGGAACCATGAACGCGGAACCCGGAACCCGGAACCGTGAACCCGGAACCGTGAACCCGGAACCCGGAACCTGGAACCCGGAACCTGGAACCCGGAACCTGGAACCTGGAACCCGGAACCTGGAACAACGTTTATCTCACATCATTCCACCATTCGACTCGTTGACGCTCCGGCTGTCTGAAGACGAACACACCGATCAAGCCGGCCGCGAAACCGGCGACGTGCGCCCAGAAGGCGACGCCGCCTGCCGGTTCACCGCCTGTCGCCGTGGCGATCGAGCCGACGCCACTGAGGAACTGCATCAGGAACCACACGCCGAGGAAGAAGATTGCCGGCACCTCGATGATCTGCCAGAAGATGAACAGCGGCAGCAGCGTCACGATGCGCGAGTGAGGATAAAGCACGAAGTAGGCGCCCATCACGCCGGCGACGGCGCCGCTCGCGCCGACCATTGGAATCTGTGAATGCGGGACGGTGAGCGTCTGGCCCAGAGCCGCGGCGACGCCGCAGAGCAGATAGAAGGCCAGGAACCGTCCGTGACCCATCCGATCCTCGACGTTGTCGCCAAAGATCCAGAGGTACAGCATGTTGCCGGCGACGTGCAGGAAGCCGCCGTGGAGAAACATCGAGGTCACGACCGATACCCACGAAAAGTACGCCGGGACCAGGCCGTAGGTGAAAACGAATTCGTTGACGTCTTTGCCCAGGGTGAACTGATACAGAAACACGAGCACGTTGATGACGACCAACGAGACGGTCACATACGGTGTCGTGCGTGAGGGAATGACGTCGCGGAGAGGAATCATCTCGCTCTAGGAACTACGGTCTTCAGTCTATGGTCTCCGGTGGTACATTACCAACGTTCACGCTCACCCTGGACCGTAGAGCAGGCCGACCACGAACCACCAACGACCAACCACCAACCACCTATGCAGTGCCGTTACTGCAAGACTCAAATCGCTGACAACGCGCTCATCTGCTATCGCTGCGGGCGAGCGACGTCCGACCCCAGGGTCAAACCGCCGTCGGAGGGATCGATCTTCGAGCACCGCCGTCGCCGATCCCCATGGATCATCGTGCTGATCCTTGTCATCCTGGCAATCCTCGCCGCCGCGGCGTTCCTCTTCACTGGTATCTATAATTAAAGCGTGGGACGTCTCGCCGGGCTGGTCGTCCTCGCGGCCATTCTCACGTTCTGCGTCGTGCAGGACGCCGAGACCAGTGCCGGTGTGGGCCGATATCTCACGGCTCAGCGCGCCGCGCTGGCCGGGCAGGGTCCGCGCGTGACGATCGACGAGATCATGGGTCCTGCGAACCGCCTCGCCGTGCGTGAAGGGATGGCGTGGAGCGGCCGCGTCGCGATGGCAGGTCTGATCGGGATTCTCATCTATCGTAAGGTCCGGCTAAAGTCCGCCTACGCGCGAAGCGCTTCGGCGCCATCTCGCCCCAGCCTCGGCGAAGGCGGAGCGGCGGACACTACAACGAGGGGCCGTCGTGGATGACCTGATCTTCGACTGGAACCTCGAGTCTCCACCGCCGAAGCCGCCAGTCGTGCAGCTCAATGACGAGACGCTGCGCGATGGACTGCAATCACCGTCGGTGCGCGCACCCTCGATCGAGCAGAAACTGCGCATCCTGCACTTGCTCGATCGCATCGGTATCGACACTGCCGCGATCGGACTCCCGGGCGCAGGGCCGCATGTGGTGCGCGACGTCGAGCGGCTTGCCGCCGAGATTGTCGAGTGCCGCCTGCACATTCAGGCCAACTGCGTGGCCCGCACCGTCATCGCCGACATTCAGCCGATCGCCGACATCGTTCAGCGGACCGGTCTGCCCATCGAGTGTGGCTGCTTCATCGGCTCGAGTCCGATCCGCCAGTACGCCGAAGACTGGACGGTGGACTATCTGCAGCGCTGCACCGAGGAAGCGATCGGGTTCGGTGTGCGTCAAGGTCTGAAGATGATGTACGTCACCGAAGACACGACGCGCTCCGATCCCGATACGCTGCGCCGCCTGTTCGAGACTGCGATCAACGCCGGTGCGCATCGTCTCTGCATTGCCGACACCGTCGGCCACGCGACGCCGGCCGGCGCGCGTGCCGTCGTGCGCTTTGCCAAGCGTGTGGTCGAGGCGAGCGGGGCGGAGGTGGGCATCGACTGGCACGGTCACCGCGATCGCGACATGGGCACGATCAACAGTCTGGCTGCACTCGAGGCGGGTGCGTCGCGCGTCCACGGCACGATGCTTGGCATTGGCGAGCGGGTCGGTAATACGCCGATGGATCTCCTGATGGTCAACCTCGTGCTCATGGGATGGATCGAGCGCGACCTGACGCACTTGAACGATCTCGTGCGTGCGGTCTCAGACGCAACCGGTGAACCAATCCCGGACAGCTATCCGGTGTTCGGCCGCGATGCCTTCCGCACGGCCACGGGCGTGCACGCCGCCGCCGTCGTCAAGGCGTTCCACAAGAACGATTCGGATCTCGCCGATAGGGTCTACTCCGGCGTCCCGGCGCGGCTGGTCGGCCGATCGCAGCAGATCGAAGTCGGTCCGATGTCAGGTCGATCGAACGTGGTCTACTGGCTCGAGCATCGCGGCATCACGGCGGACGAAGAGCTGATCGACCGCGTGTTCCGTCGCGCCAAGGGATCGCGGACGGTGCTCACCGAAGACGAAATCCTGCGCGAGATCGCGAAGTGGAGAAGTGGACAAGTGGAAAGAGTCGAGAAGTAGTCTTTTCCACTTCAATGACAGGTTTCTGGTCCGGCGTCGCTGCCTACACCATCTGGGGACTCGTACCGCTCTACTGGAAGCTGCTCAAGCACGTGCCGGCGATTCAGGTGCTCGGTCACCGGATCGTCTGGTCGCTCGCGGTGCTGATCGTCCTGGTCGCTGTGCTGAGACGAGGTGGTCGGCGTTCGCGTGACGGTCGCGCGGCGCTTTCCTCCGTCTCGCCTCGCGTCGTCGGTTTGTATGCGATCGCGGCGGCCCTCATCGCTACCAATTGGTTCCTTTATATCTACGCGGTGAACGCGGGGTTCATCGTTGAAACCAGCCTCGGTTACTACATCACGCCGCTTGTCAATGTGCTGTTTGGGGTCCTCTTCTTTCATGAGCGCATGCGGCCCGCACAGTGGGTGTCGATCGTTCTGGCCACGACCGGCGTGGTGCAGTTGACGTTTGCGTACGGTGCGCTCCCGTGGATTGCGTTCGGGCTGGCGGCGTCGTTCGGCAGCTATGGCCTGGCGAAGAAGAAGGCGCCGCTCGATGCGGTCGAAGGGTTAACGCTCGAAACCGCGATCCTTGCTCCACTGGCGATTCTGTATCTGGTGTTCCTGCATCGCGCGGGAGAGGGCGCATTCCTGCGGAGCGGAACCACGAGTGACGCGCTGATGATCGGCGGCGGAGTGGTCACGACGGTGCCGCTGTTGCTCTTCGCGGCCGCGGTTCGCACCGTGCCGCTGTCGGTGATCGGCATCCTGCAGTACATCGGACCGACGTTGCAGTTTCTCCTTGGCGTGTTCGTGTATCACGAACCCTTCTCACGGTCGCAGCTGATCGGCTTTTCAATCGTCTGGGCCGCACTGGTGATCTATGCGGGTGACGGCCTCCGCGCACGTCGCACCGGTACGCCGCTCGTGCCGGTGTTCGACGAGCCGACGTGATTGAGCGCATGCCGGTCGTTATCCGCCAGGCGGTGCCGTCTGACGCCGTCATCGTCGAGACGATGCTGGTCGAAGTGTCGCAGTGGGTGGACGCGATGGGCGAGGTGATGTGGGAAGCCGGTGAGCTCGCACCCGAACTGATCGCTGCCGAGATCGCCGCCGGCCAGTTCTATATTGCTATAGCGGACGGCGAGCCGGCCGGCGTGATCCGCTTTCAACTCGAGGACACGCTGTTCTGGCCGGATCTTCCTTCCGACCACACCTCAGCGTTCGTCCATCGTCTTGCGGTCGTTCGGCGCTACAAGGGGCAGGGCATCTCGACGGCGCTGCTGCAGTGGGCGATCGATCACGCACGCGCCCTCGGTCGCTCGGATCTGCGTCTTGACTGCGACCAATCGCGCCCGAAGCTGATGGCGTTATACGAACGCTTTGGATTCCAGTTCCACAGCTTCCGTCAAGTCGGGCCGTACTACGTCGCGCGCTATCTGTATCCGCTGAACGCTTCTGGATCACAACCTCCTCCTGCGGTCACGGTTCATAGGTAGACTGCTCCGCGTCATGACATTGGTCCCGCAATGCGGTTGATCCCGAGTCCAAGTGCTTGAGTACATCTCGCAAACCTAGCCGTGCGAGGCACGCCACGGTTTGGCGGTAATTGCGACGCGTCAGTAATCGGCCAGCCTCGTTTGAGACTGCCGGGCTCGAAGATCTCCACCAAAACGTTGCGCACACTGCAGGGCGGAATGTTCTCGACACCCGTGAGGTAAAGCACTACACTTCGGCCTCCTCCCTGCGGCCCGCCTCGATCCGGATTCCCCGGCTCCAGACCTACCCAGGAACGCTCCTTTTTCGAATAGGGGTAACTGATGCAAACGTACCGAATTTCGTGCGTACTGATCTGTCTCGTCACGGTTCTGCTGGGCACAAGACCTGCTGACGCGCAGACCAATAGCGCGGCGACCTTCAGCAGTCCCGTTCAGCTACCCGGCGTCTTGCTG
>DATCXH010000919.1:0-2630 GCA_036565925.1 Vicinamibacterales bacterium | reverse complement strand
GCGGGCTGCGTCCGGCTGCTTCGAGTTCGCCGCCACACCGGCCGCGAAGATCGTCACACGCTGAACCTCAGGTGGCAGTGGACCGACAACCTCGATCTCCCGAATGGGCAGCAGCTCGCTCATTTGCTGAAAGCCGACCTCCGCCTGACCACGTGCGATCAACGTGCCGACACGCTCGTTGCCGCTCCTGCGCGTCTTGGCCGCCATCTGTTCCGCGATCCCGAGCCGTGGGAACAGATCGTTGGTGAAGTAGTCGCCGCTCACGCTCGACGAGAGCGCCACCGACTTCGCATCGAGCAACGCGCGTTTCAGTGCATCCAGCGAACTGATATCGGGTTTGCGAGCGCCGGCGCGCACCGCCATGCCGATCCGCGATCGCGCGAGATCGACACGACTGTTCGCCGCGATCAGCCCATCCTTGATCAGCTCGTCGAGTGAGTCAGCATTCACGATCACGACGTCGGCCGCGTCGCCCCGCTTCAATCGACTCGGAATCGAGTCGGCCCCCACGCCCATCGACGTCGTCGCAGTGGAGACCTTCGTCATCGCGGAGCGCTCGAACGCCGGAGCGAGCTCGAGGTGTGCCGCCGTGAAGGTGCCCGACGTCATGACGACAAGTTCTCCAGCTTCAGCACCGGTCTTCGGTCGTGTCTGTGCCTGCACCAGCAGGCACACCACCAACACGACGATCGAACGGGAGAAGTTATTTCGCAATCTCGGGCTCCGTCCAGTACCCGAGATGCACGTCGATGGCCTCGTCGACGAGCATTGGGCCGACTACCGTGACCGGGTCTGTCGCTCGCGCAAACAATTCCCTGCACGGCATCAAGAAGCTTCCCCCCGCCAGCTTTGCGAGTTCCTCTGAGGAGAGCGCGTACACCACCGATCGAATTCCGGCCCAATACGTCTTCCCCACACACATGGCGCACGGCTCGCAACTCGCGTAGAGGACGCTGCGACGGATCTGCTCTGGTGAAAGATCTCGAATCGCTGACGCGATGAGATTCGTCTCGGCATGCGCCGTCGGATCGCGATCCGTGAACACGGTATTCTGCGCTGTCGCCACAACCTCGCCATCGACGACGAGAAGGGCGCCGAAGGGATGGTTCCCAGCCGCTCTCGCCTGGCGGGCCAACGTGATGCCCTGTCTGAGAAACCGTTCGTGGACGTCGTTCATCAGAACTGACTCGATCTGCCCTTAGAATATGCCCGCGCGGAACGTATGTCGTGTGGATTCGATCTATCCGACCGACAGCTCGACATGGCTCGCCAGCCTTACCGTCGACGCATATTCGATGTGCAGCACTCGGCGCCGCCGATCGTCAGCAGACTTCGACGAGGCGTGCACGGTGAGTGGGCGCATCGCGACGACACCGCCTGACGCCGCGGTGCAATCCACTGGCGCCGTTGCCGACGCCAGCTGCGCGACCTGGTCGTCGCTGAAGACGCCATGGCGATGCGAGCCAGGGAGCACGCGCAGCGGTCCGTTGGTCGCCGTCGAGTCGTCCAGATGCACGCGCAAGGCGATGACCTGTTCCAACGCCCATGCCGGTGCGTGCGCGTGAATCACGCCGCCCTTGATGCTCCACGGTCCCCATTCAGGATCGTCGAAACGTTCACGCAGCGGGAGCGCCGTATCCTGATGCCAGACGACCAGCCAGTTTGCCGTCGCGGATTTATCGAAAAGCGTCGCCCGGAATGGAACCGCGGTCGGACCAACGAAGTCGCTGGCGATCGTCAGCAACCGTGCGTCGTTCGCCAGTTGGTGCACGGTGGGAATTCCGAGAATTCGACGCGCACCCGCTCGCGTGCGCTCGATACGGTCGGCTGACAACGCCTCCATCAGGTGCTCGATCTCGAACCGTTGGAAGACGTTCGGGAAGATGGCATATCCCGCGTCCACGGGAGTCCGTGCTCGGTCGGTGTGCGCTATCCCCCGCAATTGATGATCCAGGGAACGCCAAAGCGATCGACAACCATGCCAAAGCGCTCGGCCCAGAACGTCTTCTCCAGCGGCATTCGGATCTGTCCGCCTTCGGCCAATGCGTCGAACATGCGCTCGGCATCGGCCGCGCTCTGGATCTGCAGCGTCAGCGAGAACCCTTGCGGCGTCTCATACGAACCCGGCGCAACATCCGCCGCCTGCAGTGTCTGCCCCCCGATCGTGATGCTGCCGTGCATGATCTTGTCCGGCCAGTCCTCGGGAACGCTGCCCGACAGTGGCGTTCCGCCATAGCGGAAGATTCCCCCCATCTCGCCGCCGAGATGCTGTTCGTAATATTTGAACGCCGCTTCGCAGTCGCCCTTGAAGCTCAGATATGGATTCATCGTCATAAGAGATGCCCCGTTGCTACGAGGTCGCATGGAATTCGTCATACGTGGGATCGGCGTGCTCCCATTCGACCTTCCGTTCGAGCAAATAGCTCACCACCATCCGGAGATCAGCGCTCGTTGGAATGTTCACTGCGACGTATTTTGCGCTGGCGCGTTCGAAGTCGCATGTCGAGTTGGTAGCGATCATCACCGAGATCGAACGCCCACGGCGTCTCGATCTGCGATGACCCATCGGCTTCACGGACTCGAAACAAAACCTTGGTGAGCCGCCTCCCGGCGCGTTGCTCATCGCTCAT
>DATCXH010000906.1:0-2132 GCA_036565925.1 Vicinamibacterales bacterium | reverse complement strand
CGCACCCGCGGTGACATCTTCTTCGCAACGCCCTGCGACTCCGGCCCCACTCCCGCATCGCGACGATGCTCGAAGCGGCCGGCACCCGAACCAGCTCACGACCTCGCGATGGCTCATGCCGGCGGCAGTCGCCATCTGCGTGGGGAGTCTTGCCGCGGTGATCTGGTTCGGCCTGCTGAACGCCGGTGGCAGTGCCTCGGCATCTGCGGCCGTTCCAGCGAATGCCGCCAGCGCTGAGGCGCCCGCAAGAGCGAAGGACGCGAGCCCAACGCCGACCAACGCGAAGCCGCGCATTGCGAAAGCGACGGTTGCCGAACGGCAGCCGGCACAGAGCGCGACCACTCGCGCGCAATCAGCTCCGCCGGACCGCAAAGCAATCGCAGATGTTGCGCCCAAGGCCTCGGCCCTCTTATTCGATCCGTCAACCATTCGAGCGCCTGAAGCGCGATCGAATGTCCCGGAAGCACCGGCACGCGAGACGACGACATCGACGGTTCCATCTGTCCCGGTGTCGAGCGAGTACGTGGTTGCACCACTCGAGGGCGCGACCACGACGATCTACTCCCCCGCCGATACCGACGTGCAGCCGCCGGTGATGATTTATCCGTCGCTGCCACCGCCGATATTCGTCGCCCGAAATGCGGACGCGGTTGTCGTCAATCGCATGGAGTTGGTCATCTCTGCCGATGGCACCGTTGAGCGCGTGCGTCTCGTCAATGGGCCGTGGCGCATGCCAGACATGATGTTGTTGAGCGGTGCAAAGCTGTGGAAGTTCAGTCCGGCGGTGAAAAACGGAACGCCCGTGCGCTATCGAACCACCGTGACATGGACCGGATTTCCCTAGTGTCTTTCTGCCGCACGCGGATGCGGGATTGTGCGGCGAGATCCAGATGTACTTCCGGACTCCTACAGATTTTCACAGAGGCGAACGTTGATTAGCGGAGGAAGACTCGGTGCATGTTTCTTGCACCGCGGAGAGGACATGAACAAATCTCGCGCACTGCGGACTGCGATGCTGGTGCTCGCCGTTGCCGCCATTGGATGCCAGGAAAATCGCGTCGCCAGTCCGAATGCGCCATCGCTGTTCATCCCCAGTGTCCAAGGTATCTGGAGCGGACCCATGACGCTGGTGGGGACAAGCGGCGGCGAGTGTGTGGTCGGCGAAGTCATCCCGACGTTCCTTCCGACCGAGGATGCCGCTACGTTCACGCTGTCGCAAAACGCCGACACGCTGAACGCCACAATCACGATGGAAAGCAGTGGACTGGCATGTCGGTACACGGGAAGCGGGTCGAGTTCGACTGTCGCTCTGAACGCCACCTCCTGCGATCGGAACGGCCTCGTCGTCACGTGTGCCAACGGAGTTCCGCGTGAGTTGAGACTCGTGGGTTCGAGTGTGACGGCGTCCTGGGGCGGAACTCAGATTGCCGGCAGAGTCACGAGCACGTACAACGTGTTCTCGACCGGGGACGATCCGGTCGGTGTCGGATCGCTGGTGGCCACACACGACTTCAGCGCCACACGCCGGTGAGCACACCTGGTAGTTCGGAATCACCCTTATTGGAGTTACGCATGACTGCGTTCAGGTATCTCTCGCTGGTGCCCTGTCTCGTGCTGATGATGGCAAACATCGCCACGGCCCAGCAGGGACGTCCCGCTTCGTCGGCGCCGCTCGACAACGGTTACATGACCGGTGCGGCGGGTGCGTCGTTCAGTGACAAACAGGCGGCGACCTTCAGCATCGAAATCGGCGAAAAGATCGGCTCTCGCGTACAGGCCTACGCCGCCTTCAACTACTTCGACGACCTGCTCAACGATCAGGCTGCGAGCGACCTCAACGATCTGGGGAATTTCCTGACCGCCCTTAACGGCGTGCCATGGGAATTTCGTGGCCGCGACCGCGGCCTCGCATTCAGCGGTGGAGGCCGATACCTGGTGTCGCGTGGTCCCGCATTCCGTCCGTACGTCGGTGGCGGCCCCGGAGTACTCAACATTCGCCGCACGATAACCGAGCGCGACCTGGGCAACGTGAGCGACGCGGTACTCACGACGTTCGGCGCTCCGGATGGCTTCATCGATGCGAGCGAGCAGAGCACGTTCCGGCCGTTCGCCGAGTTCATCGCCGGTGTCGG
>DATCXH010001052.1:0-3233 GCA_036565925.1 Vicinamibacterales bacterium | reverse complement strand
GCGGGCGCGGCTGCTGCAGCCGCTGGTCTCCCGCCAACGGTACAAGTCGGAAAGCATCACCACGGATCCGCGGCCGAACGGGCGTCCTCCGCGGCACGATCGATACCGCGAACTCGTCGAACGCAGCTTCACTGGCTGGCGCTTCGAAATCGGCGGCTTGGTCGAGCAGCGGCTGTCGGTAACCCTTGATGAACTGCGCATGATGGA
Source organism: Vicinamibacterales bacterium (assembly GCA_036565925.1). Classification (GTDB taxonomy): domain Bacteria; phylum Acidobacteriota; class Vicinamibacteria; order Vicinamibacterales; family UBA2999; genus Gp6-AA40. Next base: position 3,026 of record DATCXH010001052.1, on the reverse strand, counting down.
GCCCGAGCATCACGTCACGCTCCATAAATGCATTCAAGGATGGAGCTATGTCGCCGAGTGGAAGGGCGTGCCGTTGAAAGCACTACTCGAGCGTTGCCGGCCAAGTCCGGAGGCCCGATACATCCTGTTTCGCACGTTTGACGAGAAGTGGGAAGAGCCTGGACGCGGCGAGTTCTACTGCGTCATCGACCTTGGTCTCGCGCGCGCACCTCAAACGCTGCTCGCCTACGACATGAATGGCCAAGCTCTGCCAACCGCCTTCGGTGCGCCGCTCCGGCTGCGGCTGGAAAGCCAGCTTGGGTACAAGATGGTGAAGTGGGTCCGCTCGATGGAATTGATCGCCGAGTATGAGACCATCGGCGACGGTTACGGCGGCTGGCGTGCCGACGTGTTGCACTACAGTCGGCTCGCCCCCATCTAGACGTTCTCAGGGTACGCATCGACGTGCGTCGTACCACCATTCATCCGCGCCGGAGGACCTTGCGACCGTTGTTCCGGCGCGAGTTGCTCCAGTCGTCACTGGTGGATGCGCTGGAAGGCAGTCGTCCTTCCACTATGTCGCTCTCTTACTTGCGAGACGGCAACGACGCCCGTTCACGAGGACCGACGTCGGCACGTAGGGAGAGGCAATCCGCTACAGCGGTCGCCGCATGTCGAGGCCGACGCCAAATCGAGTGTCGACCGTCCCCGTTACGCGAAAGCCACACGACAGGTAGAACCCTTCCGCATGAGGATTGCCAACTACGTGCAGAAAGCTCGTTCCACTCGCACGAGCAACATCGGCGACGTGGTCGACGAGACGCCGTCCGATTCCACGCTTCCAGAGGTGCGGCTCGACGAATAGCGCGTCCAGCTCTGCGCCGCCATCCGCGCGGGAGATCACCGCGGCAAAACCGACGATGCCGCCGTCGTCTTCGGCGACGAAGACGCAGCCCTCCAGAATCTGCTCGATCGGCAGCGCGATCGCGTCCGGGTTCGCGAGGAGCGCGTCGCGATCCCCCGGATTGCTGAGTGACGCACGCCACTGCAGCGACTCGAGCATCGTGTGCTCGTCGGCTCGTGCCGGTCGGATGGAAATGTGTGTCAGCACCATTGCGCAGGTTCGCTCTACGGGTGTGGCGAGAGAGCCTTGCGCATCACCACGTTCTGCCAGCCGAGGGGATGATTGTCGATCGTCGCCACAACCTCGAAGCCGTGCCGCTCGTAGAACGCCGGTGCCTGGAAGGAGAACGTCATCAGCACGATTTGCGAACAGCCGCGCCGTATCGCTTCCTGCTCGGCTGCCTCGAATAGCTTCGTCCCGAGTCCGCGGTGACGCTGAGACTCCTCCACCCAGAACTGGCGCAACTCACATGTGCCGCCCCAGGTGTTTCCGCAAATCCCAGCCACGATACGATCGTACTCGCGCACGAAGAATGCGAGCAGCTTGCCGTCCGCGATATTGGTGAACTTCGAGTTGAACTCGTAGATCCGATCTTCCAGATACTGCACCTCGTCTGGTGTCGGCTCGACTGGCGTCAGCGTCACTTCGATCATTTCGGCCGCCTCACCTGTGCGCCTGACGATTGTCAGCCGGAACAGCCGTTCTCGCGCGGGATACTCGTCTCATCACGACACGACGTGTGGGGTCCAGTCCTCGACGAGTTTCGTCTGCGACGATCGCGCACAGCGCCGGGCTGAGTTGCGCGTGCGCGACGGTTTCGAAGCCAAGCCGCGCATAGAACGGCATGTTCCACGGAACGTCTCGGAAGGTGGTCAGCGTGACGGACGCGTATCCGTTATCTGCCGCCCACTCGCAGACGCGCAGAACCAGCCGTGTTCCGAGACCTCGTCGACCGTGTTGCGGATCAACGTCGATCTCGTCGAGATGAGCGATCTCGCGCTCGACGACTTCGACACGCGCAAAGCCCACCGCAACGTCGCCGGCTAATGCCACCCACAGATGTCCGTGCCGCTGAGCGTCCTGCAAGACGTCCAATGGCGTCGTCTCGTTCAAAATCGACTCAGGCGCGTGCCCGGCGAGGAGGCGCGCAGCTGCCAGTTCTATCGCTGGCAGCCGCGTGAGATCCTGCGTCCGGGCATTCGCGATCGAGTATTGCGTGGTCACACGTTCAATCCGAACCGCGGTTTCATGGCGGCATTCGTATCAGCGGTGGGCTTCCTGTTCGTGGCGACCTGCTGTCCGCTGCCTCGGAGTCGATACGCGACATACGATCCAGCCACGAGCAGCAGCGCAACGACTGCCGGCGCCCAGGCGTCGGGTGGGTCGCCGACGGACAGATGTGAATACAGCGCGCCAGTCACATCGAATGTCAGGCCCGCGAACGCCCATTCTTTGATTCGCGGAAGACCAGGGGCAAGAACAGCCGCGACGCCGAGAATCTTGGCCGTCCCCAGGAACACCAGGAGGTACGGGGGATAGCCAAGATGTTTGAATACCAGCAGCGCACCGGGAATGCGAAGAACATCGGGCACCGCTGACAACAGCAAGAGCGCGGCCATCAACGCGGTAACGATCCACCCAATCCAGTGTCGAGCACTCATCGCCAGCGCTCAGTTCTGCTCGCGGCGTGGCGACAGAATCGCCACACCATTGGCATCCGGCACACCGATGGTGATGACCGCGCCAGCCGGCGTGAGGTCGCCGAATCGGTCGTACGTGAACACTGAAAGATGCGATTGGCCGTCCCCATGATCGATGACGCCCAGCACGCCGGCATCCGCGTCGATGTCCGCCGGTGATCCAGTCGGAGTCTGCGCCGCGCTCTGACTGTCGATGAAAACGTTGCTTCCAGTGCCGACCAGGCGGCTGATCGATCGGCTCCCCGTATTCGCCACGAAGACGTACTTGCCGGCTCTGGTCATCCAGCAGGAAGCGGCCTGACCGGCCGCGACAACCGAGGTGAACGAGCCGTGCCGAAACAGTCCGTCATGGTTCGAGTGCGCCAGCGTGATGAGGGCGGTACCGTCAGGATAGGTGGCGAACCCGAACGGCGTCAGTGTCCCCTCGGGAGCCGAAACGGCGG
>DATCXH010000794.1:0-4184 GCA_036565925.1 Vicinamibacterales bacterium | reverse complement strand
TGAAACCAGCCGAGGCGGCGCGCGCTCCGGATGGGCCGACGAAGACGACCACCGGCGCGCGGGACGCGATCATGCGCGAGACGATGTCGCGCGTCGAGTCGAGCAGGCCTCCCGGTGTGCGCAGCACGATCACCACGACATCGGCGCTGGACATGTCGGCCTGCGTAATCGCTTCGTCGATGTACTCCGTGGCGATGGGATGGATGATGCCGTCGAATTCGGCAACAACCGCGGTCGGAGCGTGCGTCGACGCGCGCGGCGATTGCGCGAGGGGGAACGCCCGCCAGATACACAAACCGACGAGCATGGCGACTGCAATCCGCGCCATGCGCACATTCTATCGACTGTGTGGGGGTGACGCACGGGCGCAAAATACCGTCAAAGGGAGGGGTGCGGCCCGCCTCACATTACAATCACTGTTTCCGTATGAAGGTCGAAGAAGGCACCCTGCTCTGGACTCCGCCCGCGGCGCGCCTCGCGCGATCGCATCTGACGCGCTACCTGCGCTGGCTCGCCGACCGTGGTCACCACTTCGAGGACTACGACGCGCTGTGGCGTTGGTCGGTCTCCGATCTCGACGCGTTCTGGTGCTCGATCGCGGAGTTCTGCGGCATCGAGTTCTCAACGACATCGACGCGCGTGCTCGGCAAGCGCACCATGCCCGGCGCGGAGTGGTTTCCGGGATCGACCCTGAACTACGCTCATCATGCGCTTCGGCACGAGCGTCCCGGCGAAGACGCGCTGCTGTATCTGTCCGAGCAGCGGCCGCTCACGGCCATGCCGTGGACCGAGTTGGCGCGCCACGTCCGCGTACTCGCCACGCACATGCGTGCCCTCGGCATCGTGCCCGGCGATCGCGTTGTCGCTTATCTGCCGAACACTCCTGAAGCGATCATCGCGATGCTCGCCACGGCGAGTATCGGTGCCGTGTGGTCAAGTTGTGGCCCCGACTTCGGCACGCGAGGCGTGCTCGATCGATATTCGCAGCTCGCGCCCAAGCTGATCTTCTGCGTGGATGGCTACAGCTACGGCGGGAAAGCGTTCGATCGGCGCGCCGATATCCGCGAGATCATCAGCCGGCTGCCGACGCTCTCGCACGTGATCCACGTTCCCTATCTGGCGTTGTCGCCGCAAAGCACCGACGGCGCGACGGTGGATGGCCGGACGCCGATTGTGCCGGGTGCGTTGCTCTGGTCGGATGTGCTCGCGGGCGACGATCCAGGACGCGATCGGTTCCAATTCGAGCAGGTGCCGTTTGCGCACCCATTGTGGATTCTGTTCTCGTCCGGGACGACCGGACTTCCCAAGCCGATCATCCACTGCCACGGTGGCATCACCATCGAGCAGTTGAAGCTGTTTCACTTCCACATGGACATGCACCCACGGCAGCGCATGTTCTTCTTCACCAGCACTGGCTGGATGATGTGGAACTTCCTCGCGAGCAGTCTGCTCGTGGACGTCGTCCCGGTCCTCTACGACGGCAACCCGGCGTGGCCGACGCCGGACCTGCTCTGGAAGCTCGCCGACGATACCGGTTCGCATCTGTTCGGTGCGAGTCCCAGTTATCAGAGCATTCTGGAGAAGGCGGGCATCGTCCCCAAGGACCGTTTTGCGCTCGAGAAGCTCGAGACGATCGTGCTCGCGGGATCGCCGGTCACCGCTGAATGCCAGGCCTGGTTCTTCGAGAATGTGAAACAGGATCTCTGGGCGCATTCGGGAAGTGGTGGCACCGACATCTGCACCGGGCTCGTGGGCGGCGTCGTCAATCTGCCGCTCTACGCGGGAGAGATCCAGGCACGGCAACTCGGTGTCGCGGCATTCGCCTACGACGAACAGGGACGATCGGTCGTCGATCAAGTGGGCGAGCTGGTGCTGACGCAACCGATGCCGTCGATGCCGGTGGGATTCTGGGGTGACACCGATGGCAGCCGATATCGCGAGTCGTATTTCGATCTGTACGCCGGCGTGTGGCGACACGGTGATTTCTTCCGGATCAACGCGCGCGGTGGCTGCTTTGTGCTCGGTCGCTCGGATGCGACACTCAACCGGCATGGCGTGCGCATCGGTACTGCGGAAGTCTATCGATCGCTGCTGGGCGTGCCGGCCGTCGAAGATTCGTTGATCGTCAATCTGGATCTTCCTGGCGGCAAGTTCTTCATGCCGCTGTTCGTGAAGACGAAAAACGACATGCTGCTCGATGAGACGATCGCCGATCAGATTCGCGCGCAGATTCGGCGTGAGTACTCGCCGCGTCACGTGCCGGACAAGATCTTCCAGGTCCGGGCGATTCCCTACACACTCACTGGCAAGAAGATGGAGGTGCCGGTGCGTCGCATCCTGATGGGCGTGCCGGCCGAGAAGGCGGCGAATCGTGCGGCGATGGCCAACGTGCACTCGCTGGACTATTTCGTCGAATACGCGCGCACACAACGCGACTATTCGATGACGTAGATGTAGTGTCCGCCTTTCCTGGGCGCCGAAGCGCAACGTGCGAAGGCGGCAGGCGGACCACGATGTAGTGTCCAGCTTCTTGACCGCCGTAGCCTTGGCGAAGGCGGTTAGCTGGACAAACAATGCAGGTCTACAATGCGGATGATGATCACACGGCGCGCACTCATTCTCCTTTCATGGCTGATGGTGCTCTCTGTATCGGCACTCGGCCAATCCGATAAGGCAATCCCGCGTCTCGCGGACGGCAAGCCCGACATGCAGGGCTATTGGACGAACCAGACATTCACTCCGCTCGAACGGCCTGCGCAGTTCAAGGACAAGGCGGTCTTTACTGCCGAAGAAGCCGAGGCCTTTGCGAAACGCGCGCTCGACGACGTGAAGGACGTGCCGCGCGGCGAGCAGGTCAAGAGCGACGCCGACATTCACTACGACGATGGCATCTGGCTGCTGGAGGGATACACCAAAGGGGCGATGCTGCGGACGTCGATCATCACCGACCCGGCTGACGGTCGCATTCCGCCGCTCAGTGCGGAAGGTCAAAAGCGGGCGCAGGCGCGCGCGGAAGCGCGGAAGCGGATCGGCGCGTTCGACAGTGCGCAAGCGCGCAGCCTCTCGGAACGTTGCCTGTATTGGGCGCACGAGGGGCCGCCGCTTCTCCCGACCGGTTACAACTCCAATCTCATGGTCGTGCAGGCTCCGGGCGTGTTCGTCATCCAGCCCGAGATGATGCCTGTGGCGCGGACGGTGCCGCTCGACGGCCGGCCAAAACTTGGTCCGGCCATTCGCGCCCTCCGTGGCGACTCGCGTGGTCACTGGGAAGGCGACACCATGGTGATCGAGACGACCAACTACAGCGAGAAGACGGCGTGGCGCGGGTCGTCGGAGAACCTCAAGGTGACCGAGCGGCTCACGATGACGAGCCCAACGAAGATCCGCTACCAGTTCACCGTCGAAGATGCCTCGACGTGGACGCGCCCGTGGAGTGGTGAGTACGAGATGACCCGCATCGAGGGGCCGCTGTACGAGTATGCGTGTCACGAGGGCAACTACGGATTGCCGTCGATCCTGGCGGGAGCGCGGCGCGCCGAAGAAGTCGCGGCCCGTCAGAAGTAGTGTCCGGCTTTAGCCGGACTCGCGTGAAGGCGGGTCTTCAGACCCGCCTTACAGCCAGCCGATTTGCGGCGGATCGCCGACGATCTGTGCACCGACCATTTCGAGGAAGCCATCGCTGAGCAGCAGGTGCTCGCTCATCGTGATCGCGTCCCGGAGCACTCGATCGAGTGGAGACTTAGCCGCAAACACCGCCGTCGGTCCGACGACGTCGTACATCGATTGTGCGATCTCGCGTGCGGAGCGAAAGGCGTGCGACAACGACAGCGCCATTGCCCGACGCGTGTCTGGTGCCACGCGGCCCTCGGTCCGCGCTTCATCCCAAATCTGATCGGTCGTCTCGTAGGTGAATGCGCGCGCGGCGCGCCACGTCATCTCGGCCTTCGCGAGCGCCACACGTGCGTGAGGTCGTTGACGCAGCGGGATCGGCGGAGGAGGGAAGATGTGCATCTTCTTCTCGGCGATCGCGATCGTTGCGTCGATGGCGCGACGTGACAGGCCGAGGGCGATGCCGTGCCAACTGGCCAGGAACATCCCGAAGTAGCAGTAGAGCGGTTCGCTGCGATGCGGCGGATCCTCCTGCGCGATCGTCTGCGCGTCGGGCACGAACAGATCCTTCACGC
>DATCXH010000882.1:0-6548 GCA_036565925.1 Vicinamibacterales bacterium | reverse complement strand
GCGATGATTAGCGCCACGCTGCGCGTTCCTAAACCATGACAGATGTCGTGTCCGGCTTTAGCTGGACGTGGAGACGTGTGTAGCGTCCGGCTTTAGCCGGATCTTGAGACGTGTGCAGTGTCCGGCTTTAGCCGGATCTTGAGACGTGTGTAGTGTCCGGCTTTAGCCGGACCTGGGAGGTTCGTTCAATGAACGCGAAAGTGGAATGCAAGATCTTCAGCAGCTCAACCAGGAAATGGAACGAGCTCGTGACCGAAGCCACCGAGTTCGCCTCCGGCGTTGGAAAAGATCGGTTGATCAACATGTCAGTGTCGGCGTCCGGCGGCACCGACTTGTTCGGCTTTGGCGGGCAGGGTGCGATCTTCGTCTGGTATTGGAACAAATAAACTTGTTCGCTAGCGTCGCACTCGCGGTATCATCAGTGACGCACTCGGAGCGACCTGTGCATTTCACATTCATCCAAGCCAAGCGAATCCGTCCGGCCGCGGCGCCACGCGTCAATGCGTGCGACGTACCGACTGGCAACGGCTCGATGTGGCTGGATCTGCCAGGTTCATTCGGGTGATGTAGCAGCGAACCTTCTTCACGAGGAATCGAGGGCCATCACCCGACGAGGGTGATGGCCCTTTTGCTTTTCAGGAGGTTGTTGTGGCGACGCGTATGCGGTGGATCACGTTCGACTGTTTCGGGACACTCGTGGACTGGCAGGCAGGCTTCGCCAGCGCTGTTCGTCCGCTCTTCGGCGAGCGCACGGACGATGTGTTGCGCGCCTACTACGCTCACGAGGCCATCGTCGAGCGTCTGAAGCCCCACCGCTCGTACAAGGAAGTGCTTCTGATGGCGCTGGCGCGCGCCGCGCAGGAGTGCGGTGTGTCAATGCCGTCGGCGGAGTCGGCGGGGCCGCTGGCGCAGGCATGGGCGTCGATGCCGGTGTTCGAGGATGTCGAGCCGATGGTGGCGGAGCTTCGTCGTCAGGGGTGGCATCTCGCGGTCCTCACGAATTGCGATGAGGACTTGTTCGCACTGACGCAGCGGCGGTTCCGTGTCCCGTTCGACCTGGTGTTGACGGCCGAGCGTGTGCGCGGCTACAAGCCGGCACCGTGGCACTTCCTGGGGTTCGAGCGCCTCACGCGCGTCGATCGACGTGACTGGGTGCACGTGGCCAACAGCTGGTATCACGACATCGCGCCGGCGAGGGCGCTGGGCATTCAGCACGTCTGGCTCGATCGCGATCGAACAGGGGAGTCAGGTGTGCCGGCACTCGCACACGTGCACTCGGCGGCGGAAGTAGCGGAGGCAGCGAGTCGTCTGGCCGCTCGCGTCGATCCGGCACGGATGCCGGTGTGCTGCTAATCGTAGAGGCGGCTCTTTAGACCCGGCTGACCCACGCGGACCGTAGAGGCGGGTCTTTAGACCCGCCTGACCCCGGGCAGACCGTAGAGGCACGTCTTTAGACCCGCCTTGCCGTGTGTGACCTGGGCTGTCACAGGCCCGGGTCACCATACGGAATGGTCAACGGTCAATTTCCAACTTCCAAACTGAATGAACGCCAAGTCGCCCATCGCCGGGCCATGCTGTCGCATTTGACGCAGCTGGCGCGTCGCGGAGAATCGCGGTTCTATCTGATTCAGGGCGGCGGGCATGGCGCCCGGGTGAACTACAGCGGTAACTCATGGTCGCGAATGACTTCGTCATTCAGCGCCACCCCGAATCCGGGGCGGTCAGGGATCTCGATCGTCCCCCGTGTGAATCGCTCGGGCGGAATCAGCACGTCGGATCGCCAATCGACTTCGTTGTATTGAAGCTCGAGGTAATTGGCGTTCTTCATGCCGGCGCAGGCCTGCACGCTGGCCGCGGTAGATATCGGTCCGCTTGGGTTATGAGGTGCGACCATCACGCCCGCGTCAGCGGCGACGGCAGCGATTCGAGTCATCTGGAGAAGACCGCCACAGTGTTTGACGTCCGGCATGATCGTGTCCACGGCGTGGCGACCGATCAGTGGCGCAAAACCTGACAGCCCGAAGAGCACTTCACCGCCGGCCATCTGCTGTCTGATACGACGACGGATCGTGACGGTGTCGTCCACGCGTTCCGGGGGAACCGGCTCTTCGTACCACGTGAGGTCGTATGGTTCAAGGCGTGCGGCGACAGCGACTGATTGCTCGATGTCGAAGAAGCTGTGGCAGTCGATCATGATGGCGACGGATGCACCGACGGCTGCACGCATCGCGCGCACTGCATCGATCCCGGCGTCGATCGCGCGTGCGATCTCTGCGGCCGGGGCGGTCGGCGGCGGAAAGCCATCGAACGGCGCGGCTTTGATTGCAGAGAATCCCTCGGCGACGGCGCGCGTGGCGGCTGCGGCGAAGCCGTCCGGAGTGCGCGGGTTTGTCGCGCGATTGATGTTGGCGTAAACGGGTAGCACGCTGCGGATCTTCCCGCCGAGCAGCACGTAGGTCGGCACCTCGAGTGCCTTGCCCGCCAGATCCCACATTGCCTGTTCGATCGCGCTGAACGCGGTGGCGGCGACCAGCCCCTCACGTGCCAGCGGCTCGCCACGCAGACGATAGAACTCAACTTCGAATGGCGAACGTCCGTTGATCAACGCAAAGAATCGCTCGAGCTCTGTGCGCATGCGTGTCGTGTCGCTCAGTGTCGTGTTCGCAAAGCCGAATGCATCAGACGCTTCGCCGAGGCCGACGAGGGCGGTATCGGTGAGCAGACGAACGAACAGCCACACGGTTCGTGACGTCGCACGAACGGGCCGCAACTCGACGCCGGTAATACGCACACGAGGCACTGCGGCAGCAGCACGAAGCGGCAGTAAGAGCGAGGTGAGAAGCGCGCTGCCGGCGCTGGTCAAGAGATCGCGCCGGCCGATGGTCATGAGGGCAGAACGATCGTCTGTCCGATCGCGGTCATGGCCAAGCGATCGGACTCTTTCAACAGCGCTTCCTGAATGCGCTCGATCGGTTCCATGAACGGTTCACTGCCCAGGCGGAACGACTGATGGTGCACGGGGACGATGAGTCTGGCGCCTGCGGCATCGGCCATCGCGACCGCCTGTTCGGGTGTGCAGTGGTTATGAATCCACGGGTTATAGGCCCCGATGGGCATCACGGCGGCGTCGAACGGACCAAACCGCTGATGCTCGCGGAACACGGGCGTGTGCGCCGTGTCGCCGGCGATGAGGAGTCGCCGGCCTTCGCGTTCCACAATCCAGCCGGTGTAGCCACGCCAGGTGTCGCGGCGAATGCGTGCGCCCCAGTGCTTGACCTGAATGGCACGAACCAGCACCTCACCTCGCGGTGTGGCCACGCGTGCCGAGTCATTCCAGCGGAGTTCCTGCACTGACGAATAACGCCGGCGTGGCAGAAGGTCCGAGGTGCCTGGGCCCATGACGGCCGCGGGCTTGCCGCGGACCGAGCCGAGTGACGGCGTATCGAGATGATCGAAGTGCGCGTGCGAGACGAGTACGAGATCGATGTCGGGAATCTCAGCAGGCGTCAACGCACACTGCACCAGGCGCAACGGCCCGAGCGACCCAAGCAGCAAATCCACGCCGATTCGCGGATAGAGGGTCGGATCGGTCAGGATGCGAACCCCGAAGAAGTTGATGAGGACCGTCGCGTGACCGAGCCACGCGAGCGTAACGGCGTTGTCGGACCACGAAGACGGCGAGGGCTTGTGCGGTGCAGCCGGCACTTCGCGGCCGATCTCATCAACGCGGTCCATCAAGAAATTGAAGCCCCATGGACCGATGGCCAGTGCGCCGAGACCGCCGGCGACACCAGTAGCGACAAACGTCCGGCGGTTGAACAATCGATGTTTCATGTGGAGATGTGAGACCGTCCGTTCGGACCCGCCGGTCTATCGGACCCGGCAGTATGAATTGTACGATCCTGGAAATGCGTTCATTGCCCGACGCCCTCCGCCGCCGTCTATCGGGACCGTTGCCTGGTCTCGCGGCGCAACTGCGTATGGCGCCCCGGCCATTGATGCGCCCCGATCCGTCGCTCGAGCCGGGACTTCGACCCGCGGCAGCACTCCTGTTGATCTATCCGCACGAGGACGCCTGGCACGTCCCCCTGACGGTGCGCGGCTCGAGCCTCCGTCATCACACGGGGCAAGTGTCGCTGCCGGGTGGACGTCTCGATCATCCAGGAGAGTCGGTGGAGGCCGCGGCGCTGCGCGAAGCCTATGAGGAGATAGGGGTCATTCCCGCCAACGTCGAGATCCTCGGCCGTCTTACATCGATCCCGGTGATCGTCAGCGGCCACTTGCTTCAGCCTGTCCTCGGTGTTGCGTCGCAGCGACCGGCGTTCACGATCGCGGCCGACGAAGTCGAACGTCTGATCGAGTTGCCGGTGTCACGGTTGTTGGAACCGGATGCCGTGGCCTGGGAAGAGCGCGTGCGAATGATCCCGCCTCACGGCGTCATGAACGTGCCGTACTTCGAAGTGGACGGCGCGCGGGTCTGGGGCGCCACTGCGATGATCCTCTCTGAATTCGGCGCACTGCTGGCCGATTCCTCGCTTACATAACGCACAATTTCCGGGCGAAGGCTCCGAGATTTTGGTGTCGCCTGGCGCCGTGCGGAACTGTGCAGGGATAAAGGTCCCGTGCGATGCAGCCGATGCGCTGGTACGAGCCCTGCAATGGAAGGGTGCAGCCAGCGGTGGAGCTTGCCAAGCCGTAGCCAGCGGCGAAGGCGGAGGTGCCATGGAGTCTTTCGGAGAACTGCTTGCCGTAGACGAGCGCCGCACACTGGAGTTCTTTGTCATGGGTCTGCAGGACGTCGCGGAGCGCAGACTCGATCGACAGGAGTTGCTGTACAACGCCAGCGTGCTGGCCCATTACGCCCAGATCTCGATCCGCGCTGAGTACGAGCTGCCCGCGCCGGAAAATCTCAGCGTCATCTTCGACCAGTTCGTCGTTAACGCCGCGCTGCCCGACGACAGTCACTTGATGGAGACCGCGGGTGCGCAGTGCCTGCTCCTGACCGGGTTTTTCGAAGATCAGATGCGAACGCGCTACAACATCCGCTGGTACGCCGAGATTGGCGCGAACTTCTTCACGCGCGCAGCCACCTACGAAGAGTCGCGCCACAAGGCACGCCTCCTGACGATGATCGCCAGACACTTCGAGGCGTGGCGTCAGCGTCACGCACGGTTGAGCCGAGAGCTGCGCGACCAGCCATATCTGCTCTCGCCGTCGCCGCGATCGTTGATGTAGGCGCAGGCTGACGCCGGCGCAGATAAGGCTCTGCTCTAAGCTAGAATCGCCGCGGCTCCTGGAGGACACTCATGCCGCGGCTTTCCGCTCACATACTCGCTATCGTTCTCTTCCTTCTGACTGCCGCAGGTGCTGCGGCGCAAGATCTCGTCATCACCAACGCCCGAATCATCGTCGGCAGCGGCGCGACCATCGATCGCGGATCGATCGTCGTGCGCAACGGCCGCATCGTCTCGGTGGCGCCAGGCGTGCCGACTGGTGGCAGCGGCCAGACCATCGATGCGAAAGGGATGACGGCGCTCCCTGGGTTCATCGATGCACATCGTCACATCATGGGTGGCAACGACGAGCGGTGGTTCAAGGAACAGTCGGTGCTGCGTATGCAGGAGTTCCTGGATGCAGGCTATACCACGCTGATGTCAGGCGGCGGTCCGGTGCCGGGCATCCTCGAGCTCAAGAAACGCGTGGACTCCGGTGCTTTGAAGGGCCCGCGCATCATCACGTCGGGCCGTGTCGATCCCGACAACTTCAAAACCGAGGAGTTGGCCCGCGCCCAGGTGCGGAAATATGCGGAGGCGGGCATTGAGATCATCAAGGCGCGCATCGATCCGGAACCCACTCCGCTGCAGATCGCGATTTTGAAGGTGGTCGTGGACGAGGGGAAGAAGCACAATCTCGACACGATGGTGCACGCCGTCAGTGTGCCAGCGATGTTGGCCGCACTCGACGCGGGCGCACAGAAACTCGTGCACACACCGCACGGGAGTTGGCTGAGCGAAGCCGACGCCCGCAAGGTCGCCGCCGCCGGCGTCGAGACGCTCTCCACCGCAGGGTTTGGCTTGCCGGTGTTCGGCGTCTTCAACAAAGACAACATCCCGACATTCCGTGACGGCGGAAAGTGGCCGGACGCGATCCTCGATGGCAAGGGACAGGGACGTGAAGCGGGCGAGAAAGCCGTAAACGCGCGCACGCTATGGGATGCAGGCGTCACGTATGGCTTCGGCACGGATACGAACTATCTGCCGCGAGAAGGATTGAAGCATGAGCTGCGCGCGCTGAGCCTGATGTTTTCGGCGCAGGACATCATCAAACTGATGGGACCAAACACCGCTGCGTTCATCGAGAAGAGTAAGGATCTGGGAACGCTCGAGGGCGGGAAGCTGGCGGATATCGTGCTCGTCGACGGCGACCCTCTCGATTTGATCTACAACCTGCTCAATGTGAAGGTCGTTGTCAAAGGCGGAGCGGTCGTCGTCGACAAGCGTTGACTCGTAGAGGCGGGTCTTCTTACCCGCCTCGAGAGGCCACGGAAT
>DATCXH010000312.1:0-2455 GCA_036565925.1 Vicinamibacterales bacterium | reverse complement strand
AAGGGGCCCATGTCCCAGCCAAACCCCCACCGCATCACGCGATCCACATCGTCGGCTGAATGAGCGATGGCTGGGGTCACCTGCGCGGCATAGACCAATGTCGGCGCGAGCGTCTCGCGCAGGAACTGGCCGACGCGATCGTTGCCGTTGAAGAGCGTTTTGATCCGTTCGCCGATGTCGTTGACCGTGCGAGCCGATTCGAGCGACGGCAACCGAGGTGCCTTCCTCGGCACGTACTCGAGCCTCGATCGATCGAGTGTGAGGATTTCGGATTCGCCGCCAGAACCCTTCACACGTTTATAGAAGCCTTGACCAGCTTTCTCGCCGACGAGTCCTTTGCCGAGCATCTGCTCGACGAACGCGGGCACGGCGAACGTGGCGCGTGCATCGGTGTCAGGCAGGCGTTGACTGAGATCGCGAATGACGTGCGCGAGGATGTCGAGACCGGCGAGATCGATGGTGCGGAATGTCGCGCTCTTCGGCCTGCCGATCGCGGGGCCCGTGATCTCGTCGATCTCTTCGATCGTGTAACCGCGGTCGAGCGCGGCGAGCGTTCGCGCGACACCATAGAGCGCCAGGTGGTTGCCGATGAACCCCGGTGAATCCTTGGCGACGACGACGCCCTTGCCGAGCGAGCGATCGGCAAACGCGATCACGGTCTCGAGCACCGCACGGTCGGTCTCCGGGGTCGGGATCACCTCGAGCAGGTGAAGGTAGCGCGGCGGGTTGAAGAAGTGCGTGCCGAGCCAGTGTCGACGGAAGTCGTCGCTGCGACCTTCGGCGATCGCCGCAATCGAAATGCCGGAGGTGTTCGAGCTGACGATGCTGCCCGGACGTCGCGCGGCGTCCAATCGCGCCATCAGCTCGCGCTTGACGTCGAGCTTTTCGACGACGGCCTCGAGGATCCAGTCCGTGTCTTTCAGCCTGGTCAGCCCCTCGTCAAAGCTCGCCGTCGAGATGAGCTTGTGCGTGTCCGGCGTAAAAAACGGATCGGGCTTCAGCGCCTGCGCCCGTTTGAGGCCCTGCGCGGCCGCCTCGGCGGTGACATCGAGCAGCAGCGAAGGAACGCCGGCGTTGGCGAAGTGCGCGGCGATTTGAGCGCCCATTACGCCTGCGCCCAGCACGGCGACCGAGTTGATCACGAGATCAGTCTACGATCTGCTTCCAGGTCTTCGCCAGACGATCGGCGGTGCGCCACGCAAGCGCCTGCGCAGTCAGCGTGGGATTGCGTGCACCGCTGGTGCCCATCACCGACGCGCCAAGAATGCCGAGATTCGGCGCTTCGTGTGAGAAGCCCCAGCGATCGACCACGTTTGTTTCGGGATTGTCGCCCATCCGCGTCCCTCCGTACGCGTGCGTCGTCGGGCCCATGGTGCCCATGCCGGTCTTCTCGGTCGCGATGGCGCCGGCGGCTTTGTACCACTCGACCATCTTGTCCTGGATGAAGGCGGAGACCCGTCGCTCGTTATCCTGGTAATCGGCGGTGATGCGGCACACCGGGAAGCCGAGCGGATCCTTCACGGTGGGATCGAGATCGAGATAGTTGACCTCGTACGGCAGCGTCGTCTTCTGCAGATACGAAACGTTCCATGAGTCGACGTTCTGCTTGATGAACGCTTTCCACGCAGAACCCCAGCGTGGTGCACGTCCGTAGGTGCTCATGCTCGCCGCGGAGATCGGCCGGCGATCGGAGTAGACCCACAGATTGCCGCCGCCGATGAAGTCGAGGCCGGAGTGATCGAAGTTGTCGTCGGCCCATTCGTCCACAGCGACGCCTTGTGCCGGCAAGCCGTACCAGTTGTTCACGCGTTTCGGGAACAGCGCGGTGACGCCGCCGATCTGGTTGTGGCTGAAGTAATGGCGGCCGACCTGCCCGTGGTTGTTCGACAACCCATTCGGAAACGCCTTCGACTTCGACAACAGCAAGAGGCGGACGTTCTCGTAGACGTAGCCCGCAACGAGCACGACTTTGGCCGGTTGGAAGTACTCGGTGCCGGCTTTGATGTAGTTGACGCCGCTCACGCGCCCGTTCGCGCCGACCTCGATCGTCGTGACGTGGGCTTCGCTGACGACCGAGAGATGCTTCGTCGCCTGCGCCTTCGGGATGGTAGTGACTGCCGTCGATCCCTTGGCGTTGATGTGACAGCCGCCGCGCGAGCAATAGCCGTGATACGCGCAGCCCGTTCGACCTTGATACGCGCGTGACGCGATCGCCGCGGGCCCAGGGAATGGACGCCATCCGAGCTTCCGCGCGGCATCGGCCATCATCTCCGTGAAGCTCGTACCGCGCAGCGGCGGCATCGGATACTCGCGGGCTCGCGCGCCCTCGAACGTATTGCCGCGCGGATCGATCTTGCCCTTGATGTTGCCGGCCTGTCCCGACACGCCGATTTCGTACTCGACCTTGTCGTAGTACGGCTCGAGCTCCTCGAGACCGAACGGCCAGTCCTCGACC
>DATCXH010000876.1:0-15976 GCA_036565925.1 Vicinamibacterales bacterium | reverse complement strand
CCGCCTACAGCTGTCCGTGTCGTGCCCCTCGAATGCCCCGTCGGGTCTCGCGTGCGCTTAGACAGACGTAGGGCGGGTCCTGTTCTTTGGACCCGCCTTCGTAACCCTCGCGGCACAACGATTGCGATACATCGATCGTCGTGTCGCGTCCGAAGCGTCTTTCCTCTCACAATTACCTCGGTATCGCCCGCTATTTCCTAACGTTCTGCACTTTCGAACGCATCCAGGCCCTTGCAGATCCCGACGTCGCGGCTAGAACCCTAGAGCAATTCCGACGTACTGCTGCCATCGAGCAATTCGCGATTCGTGCGTACTGCTTGATGCCAGACCACGTGCATCTATTAGTCGAGGGACTTTCCGCGAGGTCAGACCTGAAACGCTTCGCGAAGATGGCCAAGCAACGCTCGGGTGGAGTTCATCGCAGGCGCTGCGGAGTAAAGCTATGGCAGGAAGGCTATTTCGACCGCGTCTTGCGCGATGGAGATGACCCGGCTGCGCTCGCGCGGTACATCCTCGACAATCCAATCGAAGCGGGCCTTCCGAATTACCCCAACGTCGGAAGCGATCACTGACAGACGTAGGGCGGGTCTTGCTTTGTAGCCCCGCCGACGGGGACGGCGGGTCCAAAGAACAGGACCCGCCCTACAGCTGTCGCAGTCGTTCGAATCAGAACTGATATTTGATCCCCAACTGCATCGTGCGCGGCGATCCGTTGACGACGCTGGTGATCTGGCCGAACGTGGCCGTGTTGTTGAGCGCCGTCGCCGGCTGCGCCCACTGGAACCAGTTGAACGCGTTGAAGGCGTCGATGCGAAGTTCAATCGCCTGAGTATTCCTGATCCTGATCAAACGCGTCAGCGAAAGATCGAGGTTGCGCGTGCCTATGCCGCGAATGCTGTTGCGCTGCTGCGAGCTGCCCAACGTGCCCGCCGCCGGTTGACGGAACGCCGCCGGATTCAGGAAGCGGCGCCCGCCGTTGAGCGGGTTGATCGAATTGTCGCCGTACGGATCGTCGACTACCTGTTCGGCGCGCTGCGTGCCGGCCTGGCCGTTGAGCGCGATGTCGGTCCCCGTGCTGACCGTCAGCCACGGACCGGTGATAGCACGGAAACCACCGACCAGGCGCCAGTCGGAAAACGCGGCACGCATCGCCGCGTTGTTGAGGCGTGGCGACTGAATGCTGGCCGTCATCGTGAAATTGTGCAGTCGATCCGACGTGCAGTTGCCATCGTCAAAGCCGGGATCGTCGGGCTTGTTGTAGCCGACGCCGACGTTGGTCGTGCCGCCGCCGTTCCCATCCGGCGACCCATAGCAGTGCGACAGCGTGTAGTTGGCCGTGAGGGTGGTCAGCGTCGTCGAGCCTCGTACCGAGAGCAGCATGCCGTTGTAGCTCTGGCTGCCATCGCTGACGTATTGATCCAGCTGCGCATAGAAACGGCCGTTGTTCGGATCCTGCACCGTGAGTGGTCGGCGCTGATTCGTGTTCGCCACGCTGGGCGCCGCGCCCGTTCCCGGGACCGGGATGAAGAGTGCGTTGTTGAGCGGCTTCGATTCCCAGATGTTGTGCGTGCGGTTGCCGACGTACCCGATGGAGCCCGTCCAGCGAGCCGTGAACTGCCGCTCGAGCGTCACGTTGAACGAATCGACATTGGTCGCCACCAGATCGTTACTCAGCGAAATGAAGGGACCGTTCAGCGAGAACGGCGCGTTCTGGTCGAACGTGACCGGGAAGATATTGGTCTGTCCTCCCGGGCTGCCGAGGAACGGATTGTCGAGCCCTCCGGGCGGGTTGTTCAGACGCACTTCAGAGCCCCACGGCGGCGCCACCGACGTGTTGAGATGGAACTGGGCGTTGACGAACTCGTAGGCGCGACCGTAACCGGCACGCAGCGAGGTGCGGCCCGAGCCGGTTGGATCCCATGAGACGCCGACGCGCGGGCCGAAATTATTCCAATCGGTCAACATCCCGGCCTGTGTTGGAAAGCCAGGATCGCCAGGGAAATAGAGACCCGCCGGACCGTTCGGGAACACGGTGCTCTTCGTGCCCGTATTGAATCGCCCCGAATCGAATTGATAGACGGCGCCGTTGACGAGCTGCTGCGGGAAGAACGGCTCCCAGCGCAGGCCGTAGTTCAGCGTCACGCGCGGTCCAATGCGCCACGTATCCTGCCCATAGAGACCGAGGGATTTCTGTTCCATGTCCAGCGTATTGGGAGCCGCCTGTACGAGGCCGTTCGTACCCAGACGGCCGAGCATGAAGTCGGCGAGCCCAAGGCCCGTGATCGAACCGTCGATCGTGAACTGCCCCGGCGACCGCACATTGGCCAGCGAGAGCGATTTCCAGCTGGCGTACGTGCCGCCGAATCCGAATTGATGTCCACCGCGCACCAGCGTCAGGTCGTCGCTGATCTGCCACGCTGGCGTCGTGAACGTGGACTGGCTCTCGGTGCCGCCGCCAAGCTGGAACCCACCGGTCACGCTCAGCAACATGTAGTTCGGCATGTAGCTGTAGATATTGATGCCGACGTCCGGGGCGGAGAAGAAGTCGGTGCTCGTGCGATGGATGTCGGTGTTGTTGTAGGCAAAGCGAATCGCATTCAACGTGCCGGAGTTGATGACCCAGTTCTCCCCGAGCGTGAACGTCTGGGCCAGGTTGTCACGGCCGCCGATGCGTGTGACCAGCAGGTTCTGCTCCGCTGCTTCCAGACTGAATGGCGGCGGCGTGAACTGCGACGTCGCGATGTAGCGCCCGAACAGCGAGTGCTTTTCGTTCATCGTGAAATCGACCTTGGCCACCTGCTGCCATTCGTCGGTTTCGCTTGGCAGGCCGTACTGGACGAGGCCACACGGGTCGTTCGTCGTCGGCAGACGAGAGGTAATCCGAAGCGCGGCCGGGCTGAAGAGCGCGGGATCGACGCGGTTGCCAGCGAACGGCGCCCCGAGATTGCGCTGCACTCCGGCATTGCACGCTGGCGACGCGAACGCCGTGAAGTCGCCCTGCAGCATCGCTGCGGTCGGCACGAACGCGCGATTGTCCGTCGGGTTCACGTCGGTGTTCGTGCCCTGATAACCGTAGAAGAAGAACAGGCTGTCGGTCTTGATCGGACCGCCGAGCGTGACGCCGTATTGATTGCGCTTCAAGCCATCGTCTTTGCGCGAGCCGTCAGCCTTCTTCGTGGCGAACGGGTCGGTGGCATTCATGCTGTGATGGCGGAAGAATTCAAACACGTCGCCGCGGAACGAATTGGTGCCGGACTTGGTGACGGCATTGACCGCCCCACCCGAATGTGTGCCGTTCTGTGCCGTCATCGCGCTCGTCTCGGCACGGAACTCCTGCATCGCATCAGGGAACGGCAGCGGCAGATTCAGGTTGTCGTACGGGTTGTTGTGCATCGCGCCATCGAGGATCCACGAGACGCCGAACGACAACCCGCCAGCAAGTGAATACGCCTGGCCGCCGCTGCTGCCGCCCATGCTGCGACTCGTCGCGTTGTTTTGCGGCTGGGGCACGGCTGCGGGAAGGAGTGCAAGCAGGTCCGCGGGGTTCCGTCCGTTGAGCGGCAACTCGAGGATGCGCTTGTTCTCCATCACCTGGCTGATGCCCAGCGCGCGCGTCTCGACTGTCTGCGTGTTCGCGGTGACGGTGATGGCCTCCTGAACCGTTCCGATCTCGAGGACCACAGGAACGGCCGGATTGCTATTCACCTGCAGGACGATCCCGGTCTGAATAGACGTGCGGAATCCCTGAAGCGCGACTTCGAGACGATACGGCCCAACTGGCAGACTGGGCAGAATGAAAAGGCCATCGGTATCAGACACTGCTTCGCGCTTGAAACCGGTTTCCGTTTGCGTCGCCGTCACGCTGGCGCCGGGAAGCACGCCACCGCTCGAATCCTTGACGGTGCCGGTAATCTGGGCCGTCGCCTGCGCCATCGCCGTGCTCGCACACAACAGCACGACGATCAGACCGCTGACCAACGACCGGAGTCCACGTCCCATCCTGACCCTCCTACCCTTGTCTACCCGCTGTTGAATCGGGGAGCCCCGCCTCCCCCGAAAAGTAAGTACGCAACATCACATCACGAGATGCGCGGGCCGGTCGCTTCGCCGTACTGCACAGCCCGCGAAGTCGCTTCGCGGCACTGCACAGGCCGCGAAGTCGCGCGGAGTATACTCCCGAGGACACGCTTGTTCAACAGACTGACATTCCACATACCGCTTCCAACTCGATGAAATACGCCATGTTTTCGCTGGGATTCGACCCGGCGCCACGCCTTGGTCTGCTTCGCGGCGATTCGGTCGTCGATCTCAGAACCGCGACGACGCGCATTTGGTCCGACGCCCCGGCGACGCTCCTCGATCTCATTCAGCGCGGTCCCGATGCGTGGGCGCGCATGGCCGAGATCGGCACTGAAGCGATCGGCGCGCACAGTCATCTGGCCTCAACGGTGCGCTGGCTCGCCCCGATCCCTCGTCCCACGAAGAACGTGTTCTGTCTCGGCCTGAACTACGCGGCACATGCGAAGGAAAGCTCGCAGGCGCGGGGCCGTGAGATGAAGATTCCGACAGTCCCGGTGATCTTCACCAAGGCGCCGACGACCGTCAGCGGGCCTTTCGATGACGTGGCGGTCGATCGTCAGGCGACGCAGCAGGTGGACTGGGAAGTCGAGCTCGGCATCATCATCGGCAAGAGCGGGCGCAACATCGCCAAGGCTGACGCACTTGGCCACGTCTTCGGCTACACCGTGATCAACGATCTCAGCGCGCGCGATCTCCAGTCACAACACATGCAGTGGTTCAAAGGCAAGAGCCTCGATGGCTTCTGCCCGATGGGTCCGTTCGTCGTGACGGCAGACGAATTCGGCGATCCGCAGACCAAACGCCTGCAACTCCGCGTGAACGGCGTGACCAAGCAGGATGGCCTCACGTCCAACATGATTTTTCCGGTGGACGTCATCATCGAGTGGCTGTCCAAAGGACTGACGCTCGAAGCCGGCGACGTCATCGCCACTGGGACACCGGAAGGCGTCGGCATGGGTCGCACACCACAGGAATTTCTCCAGAACGGCGACATCGTCGAAACCGAGGTCGAGGGCATCGGGGTCCTGCGCAATCGAATTGTTGATTTGTGATTGTCGATTGGCGATTCGTGGTTGATTGGAGATTGGTGATCGGTGATTGACGAGAAACTCGCGATACGCGAGGTCATCGAGAATTGGGCGCTCTGGCGAGACGCGGGCGATTGGGAGCGCTTCGCGACTGTCTGGCATGACGATGGCTGGATGACCGCGACGTGGTTTCAGGGGCCGGCAAGCAAGTTCATCGAAGTGAGTCGTTCCGGCTTCGAACGCGGCGTCAGCATCCTGCACTTTCTCGGCGGCTTCACGTGCGACGTCGCCGGGAACCGCGCGATCGCACAGACCAAGATGACGATCAACCAGCGCGCAATGGTCGATGGACTGGAAGTGGATGTCGTCTGCACGGGCCGCTTCTACGACTTCCTCGAGAAGAGGGCGACTGGCCCTGAACCGAAGGGAGTCGACGGGTGGGCGATCGTGCGCCGGCAGCCGATTTACGAGAAGGATCGTATGGATCCGGTCGAGCCGTCGCGGCGGCTGATGCTCGATGTTACCGTCCTCTCGCAATTCCCCGAGGGCTATCGCCACCTCGCGTATCTGCAATCAAGGAACGGATTCACGGTCAAGGGCAACCTGCCCGGGCTGCGCGGACAGGCTGTGGAGACTCTCTATGCCGAGGGCAGAGCGTGGCTCGCCGGCTCACCGACGCCCGGGATTCCCCTGTAGAGGCGGGTCTTCAGAACCGCCTGGATGACGATGAAGACACGGACGCTCGGACCATTCACTGTCTCCGAAATCGCACTGGGCTGCATGAGCCTCTCATGGGCCTACGGCGTACCGCCAGAACCGGACGCCGCCGCCACGCTGCTGCTGAAAGCGCTCGATCTCGGCTACACACACGTCGACACCGCAGCGCTGTACGGCTTCGGCGCCAACGAAACGTTGATCAGTCATGTGCTGAAAGGCCGGCGGAACGACTTCGTCCTGGCGAGCAAAGGCGGCATGTCGCGCAACGCGCAAGGACAACGTGAAATCGACGGCCGACCTGAATCAATCCGTCGTCACTGCGATGAGAGCCTCTCGCGACTGCAGACGGACGTGATCGACCTCTATTACCTCCATCGTTGGGATAAGCGAGTGCCCGTCGAAGACAGCGTCGGTGCGCTGGCTGAATTGGTTTGGGAGGGTAAGGTCAAGACCATTGGTCTGAGCGAAGTCTCTGCGGTGACGATCCGCAAAGCACACCGCGTCCATCCGGTCACCGCTGTTCAATCCGAATACTCACTGTGGACGCGCAACGCCGAAGTGGCAGTGCTCGACGCGTGCCGCGAACTGGGAATTACATTCGTCGCCTTCAGTCCACTCGCCCGCGGCTTCCTGACCGGCAAGCTACGCGATACGTCGACGCTGTCGCCCAAAGACATTCGTCTCGGGATGCCGCGGTTCCAAGCGGATCACTATCCAAAGAATCTGCAGCTGCTCGACGGGTTCGCCGCACTCGCCTCAGAACAAGGCTGCACGATGGGCCAGCTCGCGATCGCGTGGGTGCTGGCCCAGGGCTCGCACATCATCGCGCTCCCCGGGACCACGCGACTCGATCATCTGGAAGAAAACGCCGGCGCATCAGGCATCACACTGTCTCAGCACATGCTGCGTCGGCTCGACGCGCTCATCAATCCCAGAACAGTGTCCGGTGCGCGCTACGCACCGGCGGTGCAAGCAGAGATCGATACAGAGGAAATCGGAGTGGAGACCCGATGACGACATTTCAGGTGACGCCCGGGTGGCTGGTTTATCACCCGAATCCGTCGACACCGACGTTCAAGGTTCCGCCCGGATCGGTCGACGCGCATTGTCATGTGTTCGGACCCGGCGACAAATTCCCATACGCGCCCGAGCGGAAGTACACGCCGGCCGACGCGTCGAAGGAGCAGCTCTTCGCCCTGCGCGACCGTCTCGGCTTCGATAAGAACGTGATCGTGCAGGCCACGTGTCACGGCACCGACAATCGCGCACTCGTGGATGCGCTGCGTGCGTCGAACAACAAGGCACGTGGCGTCGCGACAGTCGATCGCGGCATTACCGACAGCCAGCTCAAAGATCTCCACGACGCCGGCGTCCGCGGCACGCGGTTCAACTTCGTGAAGCGACTCGTGGACTTCACACCCCGCGAGGTGCTGAACGAGATCGCTCACCGCATCGCGCCGCTCGGCTGGCACGTGGTGATCTACTTCGAAGCCGCCGACCTCCCGGAGCTCTGGGACTTCTTCACCTCACTGCCGACCACCGTCGTCGTCGATCACATGGGCCGGCCCGATGTCAGAAAGCCGGTTGACGGTCCCGAGTTCGAGCTGTTCGTACGCATGATGCGCGAGCACGAGAACATCTGGTCGAAAGTGAGCTGTCCTGAACGGCTCACATTCACGGGACCACCGGCGCTGAACGGTGAGCGCAACGCGTATCGCGACGTCGTGCCATTTGCCAAGCGCCTGGTGGACACCTTTCCCGATCGCGTTCTGTGGGGCACCGATTGGCCGCATCCGAACCTGAAGGACCACATGCCCGACGATGGCTTGCTGGTCGATTACGTCCCGCACATCGCGACGACGGCGGAATTGCAACAGAGGTTGCTCGTTGACAACCCGACTCGCCTTTATTGGAGTTGAAGTACATTGAATGTTTCCGGCGGGTCTAAAGAACAAGACCCGCCCTACGTCTGTCCCATGCCGTAAGGGCAGCTGTGGGCCGGGTCCTGATTCTTGGACCCGGCGTCGAATCGTTCGAACGACTCGGAGGGTCGATGAAGATCTGTCTAGCTGGTACGGGCGCGATGGGGGAAGTCCACGTCAAGGCCCTCGCAAAAATCGAAGGCGTCGAGGTCGTATCAATTGCGGCGCGGACGGATGAGAGCGCGAAGGCCTTCGCGGAGAAGTACAAGATTCCTTTCGGATCGTCGAACCTCGAGGCCTGCATTGATCGTCCCGGCGTTGATGCGGTGATCCTGACAACGCCGAGCGACCAGCATCACGATCAGACGATCATGGCGCTGTCCAAGGGCAAGCACGTGCAGGTCGAGATTCCCATGGCCCTCAGCCTCCAAGACTCCGAGGACATGGTCAAAGCGGCGAAGGCGGCCGGCAAGGTCTGCATGGTGACGCACACGCGGCGCTTCTCGAGCCCCCATCGCGAGATCCGGCGCCGCATCTGGGACGGCAGCTTCCATCTGCATCACATGGTGGTCGAGACGTACTTTTTTCGCCGGACGAACACCAACATGCATGGCCAGCCGCGGTCATGGGTCGACAACCTCCTGTGGCATCACGGCTGTCACTCAGTGGATCTGGCGCACTGGATACTGGACGAACCGAACTGGAAGGTCTGGGGACAGAAGGGCCCCGACCACAAGGAGCTCAAAATCCCGATGGACATCACCGTCGGAATGAAGTCGAAGAAGGGCCCCATCTTTACAATGGCGATGTCCTTCAACAACAAGGGGCCGTTCGGGGGTTTTTACCGGTACATCGGCGAGGAAGATACCTACAAGGTCTACCGGGATTCCATGACCGACAGCGACGGCAAAGACGTACCGCTCGACCCGACGCTGGCCTTTGACCGTCAGGATATCGAGTTCGTCAGCGCGATCCGGGAGGGGCGGGAGCCGGAATCGAGCGCGGCCAGTTGCGCCAAGACGATGGCGTTGTTAGATAAGATCGATAGGGCGATGAATCGATAACGCCCAGCGGGTCTACAAAGCGAGATCCGCCCTACGGGTACGATGAAGGGACAACCGTGGGGCGGGTCCTGGCCCGGCGGGTCTACAACGCAAGACCCGCCCTACGCGTGCGATGAATAGGCGGATGTAAGGCGGGTCCTGGTTTTTGGACCCGCCAGCGTACAGGAGACAGATCAATGGGTGAGATTGTTGCCGCGGTCGGAACGTGCCATACGCCGTACATGTTCACGCGTCCGCCGGACGAGGATCCAAACCAGCTCGAGCAGGCTGGCCGGGCGATGAACGAGCTCGGCAAGGTGCTCGATGAGACCAAGCCGGATGCGATCCTGTTCTTCGGCGCCGATCACGTCGAGACCTTCTCCGTCAGCTGCGTGCCATCGTTCGCGATCGTTGCCGGTGACCGCGCGATGGCGAAGTTCGCCGGTCGCGAGCACAATCTGCCGATTCACCGGGAGCTCGCCGAAGACATCCTCAACAAGCTCGTCGTCGAACACAGCTTCGACATGGCCTACTCCGAAGACGCCGAGCTCGGTCATGCGTTCTCGATTCCGTTCGAGTACGTGATCGGCAAGCGCAACATTCCCGTCGTCCCGTTCTTCACCAATGTCTACGTTCCGCCGCTGCCAACACCACGCCGCTGCGAGGCATTGGGCAAGGCCATCGCGAAGATCATCAAGGGACGCAAAGAGCGTGTGGCAATCATCGCCAGCGGGGGCATGTCGCACTTCCCAGGCACGACCAAGTATCTGAACCCCGAATTCGACTTCGACCGCTGGCTTGTATCGCAGATGGAGGCCGGCAATGGCGATGCCCTGCTGAACATGACCGGCACGCAGTTGGACGAAGTTGGCAATACCGAGATGCTGAGCTGGGCGGTGATGTTCGGCGCGATTGGTTCGACAATCGAAGGCGAACTGATCGATTACATCCCGACGTGGCATCACGGCCTGTGCATGATGCGTTTCCTGCCGCAACGCGCGCACGCCAACGCGCCGATGAAGGTCGCCGAGCAGTTCGGTGGGTTCAAGTTTGCCAACCAGGGCTACATGTTCTACAAGCATCCGCCGTCAGAGGCGTACGGCTTGAACAAACTGCTGTTCGAGTCGCGACACAGTCAGGAGCTGCGCAATCGCATCATCAATGACTTCGAGAAGGTCTGCGACGAGTACAACCTGCATGGCCAGCAGCGCGAGGCCGCGAAGTCGATGATCAACGTCGGCAAGGGCGGTAAAGTCAGCGATCACGTCGGGCCGCTGGCCGAGGCGGGATGCCACCCGTTGCAAGCATTGATGGCACTCCACGTGATCTTCTCGACCAGCCACGCTCGCGGACAGGCCGCGATGGCTGGAGCAGACAAGCACTAAATGCCCAAGGCACAATGCTCAAGGCGCAATGCACATTGCCCAACGATGTTCAGCCTTCTTCATTAGGCATTGAGCATTCGGCATTGAGCCTTGGGCATTGAGCATCGATATGGATCGTCACGGCGCAATGTCCGACGGCGCCCGCATCGAGTACTCGATTGCGGGCGCTCCCAGCGCTCCTGCTCTGCTCTTCATCAATTCCATCGCCACGACGCGTGAACTGTGGGCGCGGCAGGTACCGCGACTCTCCAAAGCCTTTCGCGTGATTACGTATGACGCGCGTGGACACGGATTTTCGCAGGTCACCGCCGGCAACTACACCATCGAACAACTCGGACGCGACGCGCTCGCCATCCTGGACGAGGTCGGGATTGAGTCCGCACACGTGTGCGGCATCTCACTGGGTGGCATCACGGCGATGTGGCTGGGTGTCCACGCGCCGCGACGAATCAACAGCCTCGCGCTCGCGAACACCGCGGCTCGTATCGGCAGCGTGGAGATGTGGAACGAGCGCATCGCCTTCGTCAAACAGCAGGGTATGGCGACGCTCGCCGATCTGACGATGCCGCGCTGGTTCACCGACGGGTTCCGCGCGCGCGAACCGCAGACGATCGAGCAGTTCAGAGCGATGGTGGCGGCGTGCTCGCAGGACGGTTACTTGAGCTGTTGCGCGGCGCTGCGTGACGAAGATCTTCGGGATGCGATCGCCGGCATTCGGTGTCCGGTCCTATGTGTTGCGGGCAACGCCGACCCGGCGACACCGCCCGATGCGCTGCAGTTCATTCACGAGCGGATTGCCGGATCGAAGATATTGGCGCTAGACGCCGCGCATCTCACCAACGTCGAGCAGCACGAGGCGTTCACCAACGCCGTATCGAACTTCCTTCGTTCGTAGAGGCGCGTCTTTAGACGAGCCTGGAAAGGCGGGTCTGAAGACCCGCCTCTACCTTCTCTACTCTGTGACCGTGACGTTGATTACTTCGCAGAGTCCGGTCATTGTCTCGTGCTTGTCGTCGCCGGCCTGAACCACCAGCTTGTGCGGACCGGGCGTCAGCTGCATGTCGATGTTGTCGTTGCCCTTGCCGAAGTGGACCCAGGGATTCGCTTTGGGAATCACCGAGCCTGCGGCCAGACAGTCGGTGTCGACGCCAAGGTGATAGTGACCGGTGTTTGCGCGAACAGTGGTCACCTCGCCTTCGGGCACCGGCGCAATCGTGAACATGTCGCTGCCGAAGACGATATGCACGGGGCTCTTCACCGAGGCGCCGTCCTTCGGCTCCATGAAGAACACCTTGCCGCCGCCTGCATGCGCGGTGTGATCGGCTGCCGGCGCCGACGCAGGCGCTGCGGTATCGGCAGGCTTGGATTCAGGTGAGCTGCCACCACACGCGGCCATCGCCGCCATCGCTGCTGTCAGAAACAGAGCACCACTCACACGGAAAGCCATCGGCACGACTCCTTTCGAACGAATGAAGACGCGGAGAATTATAGGCTAGCTGGTTGGTGGTTCGTGGTTCGTGGTTGGTGGTTGTGGTTGGTGGTTGGTGGTAGCGGGTGCCCGGCTTGCTTGCACTCACCTTGCCGCACGCCATCGGCTGGGCACGCTAGCACCGACACGCGGTAGTCGTCTTGCACCGACCCGCGACAGTCGCCTTGCACCGACACGCCGAAGGGTCCTTGCACCGATAAGCGGCAGTGCCCTTCGCACCCACATGTGTCAGGCTCGCACCGACAAGCGATACTCATCTCGCACCGACCCGCGAAAGTCCCCTCGCACCAACAAGCGTCAGAAGCCTTGCACCGACACGCGTCAGTCGTCTTGCACCGACAAGCGTAAGCGGGCTTGCACCGAGACGCCGAAGGGTCCTTGCACCGATAAGCGGCAGTGCCCTTCGCACCGACCCCCGTCAGAACACTCGACCGACATCGAAGCAACTTCGGACCCGTTACAATCCGTCGTATGCGGAGTCATGAGCTGCGCTGCGCACTCGCGGCCATCGCGATCGTCGCGGTCGTCGCAGCATGCTCGCGAACCACGGAACGGACGGAAAAGGCTGCTGCACGCGCGGTTACCTTCAACGAAGATATCGCCCCAATCCTCTTCGACAACTGCGCGAGCTGCCATCGTCCAATCGAAGACCGCCGCCTTCGCGCGGAGCGCTTCGGCGCCCAAGCCGCGAGCACCTCGTCGGCTTCCGATGATCCGCTCTGCGTGGCCGGCGCGCCGTTCAGCGTGCTCGACTACGGCTCCGTTCGTCGCTACGCGCGTCCGATCTCGTCAGCGGTGCAGCGCCGTGCGATGCCGCCGTGGCTGCCCGAGCCCGGACATGGCGAGTTCGTCGGTGAACGGCGGCTCCGCGACGATCAGATCACGCTCATCGCGAAGTGGGTCGAGAGCGGCGCGCCCGAGGGAAATCCGGCTCACACGCCCAAGCTGCCGACGTTTTCCGGCGGATGGCAGCTTGGCACGCCCGACCTGGTGCTGACGCTGCCCGAGGCGTACGTGCTGCAGCCTTTCGAGTCCGCTCAGGGCAGGCCGCAGCCGGGAACCCGCGACGTGTTCCGCAACTTCGTTATTCCGGTACCGATTACGACGAGGCGCTACGTGCGCGCAGTCGAGTTCCGCGCCGATCGACCACAGGCGCTGCACCACGCCGACGTGGCAATCGATCTCGGGCGGGTGTCGCGCGCGCTCGATCGTGCCGAGCCGGGTCCCGGTTTTGCTGCGATGGACAGCGCGCAGGTATACAACGTGTACGGTTGGTCGCCGGGCAAGGTGCCGGTGATGGAGCCGTCTGACAACGCGTGGACGCTCGAACCCGGCACCGACGTGATCCTGCTGCTCCACATGATCGCCGGTGCAACGGGTGAAACGGTTCAGCCGTCGATCGGTCTGTTTTTCTCGGATACGCCGCCGACCCGCACGCCGATCAGCGTGAAGCTCGAAGCGCACGGAATCGCCATTCCCGCCGGCGAGCCAAACTACGTCGTCGAGGACAGCTACGTGCTCCCGGTCGACGTCGATGCAGTGAGCGTCTATCCGCACGCGCACTATCTCGGGAAGGAGATGCGCGGTACCGCAACGCTTCCCGACGGTTCGCAACAGGACTTGCTGTGGATTCGCCAGTGGGACTTTCGCTGGCAGGACCGCTATCGGTATCGATCGCCGGTGTTCCTCCCGCGCGGCACTCGGTTGTCGATGCGGTTCACCTACGACAACTCCGCGGCGAATCGGAACAACCGTCACGATCCGCCGCAACGCGTGCGATCGGGACCGCGCTCGATCGACGAGATGGGCCAACTCTGGATCGAGGTCGTGCCGCGCCGTGCGGAGGACACGGCTGTCCTCAATGCCGATTTCGTCCGTCGATCGCTGGAGGCCGCTATCGCGTCTGCCGAGCTCGATGTTCGGCTCGATCCGCAGGTGGCCGCCGCGCACAACGTGCTCGCGACGAGGTATCTGCAGGCGGGACGCGTTGCCGATGCCCTGACGCAGTTCGATGAGGCACTGCATGTGGATCCCCGCGACGCGGAGGCGCACAGCAACCTCGGGACGGTACTGCAGGCGCGAGGCCGGCTCAATGAGGGGATGGACCACTTGCGCACGGCCGTGCGGCTGAAGCCGAAGAGCGACTCCGTGCACTTCAATCTCGGCGCTGGCCTGTTAGCGGTGGGACAGCCCGATGCGGCGATACGCGAATTCCAGACCGCGATCGCGCTCAATCCGGAAAATGCGGACGCGCACTTCAACCTCGGCGTCATCCTCGGGCCGCGCAACCGCGTGGACGAGGCGACTGCGCACCTGCAGCGCGCGGTGGAGATCAACCCGCTCAACGCCGATGCGCACCACAATCTGGCGGTGGCCTACCTGCTCCAGAGGCGAATTGACGAGGCGATCGCGTCAGCGCAGACGGCGGTGCGCCTCAAGCCCGACTCCGCTCCGGCGCGAGAGATGTTGCAGCGCCTGCTCGCCGTACGTAATCGATAGGGCGGGCGTCGGGTATCTCGCTCCGCGAACTCTCGCCACGCCGGAAAGCACTCGGACGGCTACGGGCTGCCGCTGGACGCTCGGGTCGGCCACGCGCTGGCGTATTCGCGCGGCCTCAACCTCGCTGATCCCCTGAGCCGCCTCCTGCTTTCACCCCTAACGCTGCTCGGCATGCCTCGAATTGCTTCGCTTCCGCGGGACACGCGGCCGCCCAGCCGTACGTCGCGAGAGAGCAGCACCGACGAGCGATAGAACCCTTGCACCGACACGCGTCAGAACTGTTGCACCGACACGCGTCAGAAACAATCGCACCGATGCGCGTCAGAACAATTGCACCGACATTGGCACCGACCAGCGAGGAGAGGGCCCGTCCGCAAGGACGGGCCCTCCGAGGACTAGAAGTCGAACGTCACGTTGAAGCGCACGAAGCGCGGCGTGTAGACCGACGTCGGGTTGAGCCACGATCCGCCGTTCTCGTCGCCCGACACGGCCGGGTTGTCATAGGCGTAGGTCGCGGCGTACGCGGTCGCGTAGTTGGTGTTCAACAGGTTCTGAAGGTCGAACCCGACATCCGCGCGCGTGCGGCCGAATCGGAGGATCTTGGCGACGCGCATGTCGACCTGATTGCGACGCCCGCCGACGAACAGCCGATGGTCGGTGTCGAGCAACGGCACCGCGGTGTTGCCCGTGATGAGGCCGCCGGCCGGAAGGCGTCCGAGCAATTGCTGCACGACGGTATTCGGCACGTTCCAGGTCGCGCCGTTGCCGATGGCTCCCGTGCCAAGCTCGAGCGGCTGCTGCGATCGGATCGTGCCGCTGACCAGCACATCGATCTTCGGGACCGTATAGGATGCAAGACCACGCACTGTCGTTTGGAACGGATCGACCGATCGGCAATTGCGCGGATCCGGGCTATCAACCCGCACGGTGGTCGCGCAGAAGTCCTCAACCTCACGGCCGGTAGTGGTGCCGACCTGGAGGAAGAGACCGTTGCGGAGACGCGCGTTCAGCGTCACGTCGACGCCGTGCCAGTAGTTCTCACGCTTCGGGCCGAAATCGGTCTCGAAGGTGATGTAGTTCTGAGCCGCCAGCGCGTTCGCCGCGGCCGTCACCGCATACAGCGTAATCGGATACCCACCGCCACCGGGCAGACGTGAATCGCGGGGTGCGGTGATCGTCCACGCATCGTAGTCGCTCGGGTTGCGAACCAGGTTGTCGGTGATGCCGTTCTCCCAGCCGGTGCCGCCCGGGCCGTCCCACCAGCGTCGTGCATAGCCGACTTCGAGCGACACTCGCGGAATGACCTGATGCTGGACGGTGAGGCCCCACTGCCAGTCGCTGGCCCGCACGCCCCATCCATGGAGGATGTCCTGATTGACACGCGTCGCGTTCGGATTGGTGCTGCCGAAATTCAGATCGTTGCCGCCGACCGCGCCGCAATTGTCCGGTGCCGTCTGCGCATTGAAGTCGAGCAGGTTGCAGTCGACGATGCGGTTGCCGTTAGTGTCGGACCAGTTCCGGTTCAGTGTGCGAACGATGTTCTGCGCCGGGCTGTTGCGCGTATAGGAACCGTCGTTGGTCGCTGCGTCGAGATAATGGCCCATGTTGAACTTGACCGCGGTGCGGCCGTTGCCGAACAAATCGTAGGCGACACCGATGCGCGGCGTGATGTCGTTGTAGGCGTCAACGCTCGCCGTGCGCGGCAACGAGATCGGCTGGAGGTTGACGCGAGATGTCACCTCGGTGCCGTTGTGCTCCGCCGGGCTGTAGCTCCACGCGCGGTCATAGCGGAGTGCGCCCTGCAGCGTCAACC
>DATCXH010000841.1:0-3050 GCA_036565925.1 Vicinamibacterales bacterium | reverse complement strand
CGCTGGCGTCGGCGGTGATGAACGGCAAGTTGATGTCGGTCTCCATCACCGTGGAGAGTTCCATCTTGGCCTTCTCTGCCGCTTCCTTCAGGCGCTGCAGCGCCATCCGGTCCTTGCTCAGATCGATGCCGTCGCTCTTCTTGAACTCCGCAGCGATCCACTCGATGATGCGTTGATCGAGGTTGTCGCCACCGAGGTGCGTGTCACCGTTGGTCGCCTTGACCTCGACGACGCCCTCGCCCACTTCGAGGATCGAGATATCGAACGTGCCGCCGCCGAAGTCGTAGACGGCGATCGTCTCGTCCTTCTTCTTGTCGAGGCCGTAGGCCAGCGCGGCCGCGGTCGGCTCGTTGACGATGCGCATGACCTCGAGACCCGCGATCTTGCCAGCCTCTTTCGTTGCCTGACGCTGCGCATCGTTGAAGTACGCCGGCACGGTGATGACGGCTTTCGTCACCGGCTGTCCGAGATACTCTTCCGCCGCCTGCTTCAGCTTCTGCAGGATCATTCCGGAGATCTCTGGCGGCGCGTAGTCCTTGTCGGAGATCTTCACGCGCACGTCACCGTTCGGTGCCGACCCGACCTGATACGGCACCATCTTCATCTCCTCATTGACCTCGGAATGGCGCCGGCCCATGAAGCGCTTGATGGAGAAGATCGTGTTCTCGGGATTGGTGACCGCCTGGCGTTTCGCCACCTGGCCGACCAGTCGTTCACCGCTCTTGGTGAACGCCACGACCGACGGCGTGAGCCGGCTGCCTTCGGGGTTGGTGATGACGACCGGCTCGCCCCCTTCCATGACGGCGACAACGGAATTGGTCGTGCCCAGGTCGATACCAATGATTTTGCTCATGTCTCTCACGTCCTCTTCGAGAGGTTGGGGGCGACGTCATTCGTCGCACACATAGGCGATGGCTGCATCGCCGTTATCATCAAATCTGAGTGTAACACTGTCAAAGCCGCCACTGCTCCTGCCGGCGTATAATGACGATAAGCATCTTGCTTTCAAATAGATGAACCCCCTGGACGACCAGGACATCGGCCCGCCTTCGGACGGCTTCGGCGAGGCAGGCTCGCCCACGTCACAACCCAGGCCGAAGAGCAAGCTGGTTCTCCGCATCGCGCGGAATGCCGGCCTGATCGCGCTCTTCCTCGTCGCCGCCATGCTGGGGAGCGTCGGCGGCGTACTCTTCGCCTACTCCAGCGACATTCCTGAGATCAGCGCCCTCGACAGCTATCAGCCCAACACCATTACCCGTCTTCTCGCCCGCGATGGGCGCGTGATCGGCGAGTTCGCGATCGAGCGGCGCATCGTGATCGGCTACAACGACATGGCCCCCGTGCTGCGTCAAGCCATCATCGCCACCGAAGACGGCGACTTCGAGCAGCACTTCGGCCTCAGCATCTCGCGCATCGTCATCACCGCGTTCAAAGACATCGTCTACGGGCAGCGCTTTGGCGCCAGCACGATCACGCAGCAGTTGGCGCGCGGTCTCTTCCTCGGCGAGTACATGAACAACGGCGTGTTCGTGCGCTCGGGCTGGCCGCTTGTCGAACGCAAGATGAAAGAGATGCTCGTGTCGGTGCAGCTCGAACGACGCTTCACGAAGGCCGAGATCCTCACGCTGTACGCGAACCAGATTAATCTCGGGCACGGCGCATACGGGGTGGAAGCCGCCTCGCGCATGTACTTCGACAAGTCCGCGAAGGACCTCACGCTTGAAGAGGCCGCGACCATTGCCGCGATCATTCAAACACCGGCGAGACTGAGTCCTTTCGTCAATCCGGAGCGCACGTTGGCACGGCGCAACAACTACGTACTACCGCGCATGGCCGAGGAAGGATTCATCACGAAGGAACAGGCCACCGAGGCCGCGAGCCGGCCGTTGGTGCTGCTCGGACAGCCCACACCCGATCGCTCCATCGCGCCCTACTTCGTCGAGGACATCCGCAAGGTGCTCGAGCAGAAGTACGGCGCCGATGCACTGTATCAGACCGGGCTTCGCGTGCAGACGACGCTCGATGTGGACCTGCAGGAAGCGGCGAACGCGGCGGTGGACCGCGGCCTGCGCCTCATTGACAAGCGAAGGAACGGCTTCCGCAAACCCGCGCGCAACATCGTTGCCGAGGGACGCTCGATCGAGAAGGTCTCGATGGAGCGTTGGTCGCAGCCGATCCTTGCGGGCGACATCGTCCCCGCGGTCGTGACCTTCGTGCCAGGGCCGAGCGGAGGCAGCGCGCGCATCCGCGTCGGCGAGTATGACCTCGAGCTCAAGCCATCGGCGTTTGCCTGGACACGACGGACGTCAGCGGCGCAGCTCTTCAAGGTCGGCGACGTGATCGAGGTCCAGGTGCAGTCGCTCGAGGGAAGGAAGCCGAACGAGCTCAGGCTCGAACAGCCGCCTGCGGTCGAAGGGGCGTTGGTCGCGATCGATAACCACACCGGCCAGATCCGCGCCATGGTCGGCGGCTTCAGCTTCACCCGTAGCAAGTTCAACCGCGCGACGCAGGCTCGTCGTCAGGTGGGATCGCTGTTCAAGCCGTTCGTGTACACGGCGGCAATTGACCGCGGCTTCACGCCGATCTCCACATTCATCGACGAACCGGTCTCATATGAGGCCGGGCCGAATCAACCGCGCTACGAGCCACTCAACTACGACCGCAAGTACGAGGGGAAGGTGACGCTGCGCCGGGCGCTCGAACAATCGCGCAACATTCCAGCCGTGAAGGCGATGGCGGAGATCGGACCAAAGGAGGTCGTCGGCTACGCCAAGCGCTTCGGATTGAAGGGCGACTATCCGCCGTACTTGTCGCTCGCGCTCGGCGCTGCAGAAGCGACGCTGGTCGAGATGACCAGTGCGTACTCGGCGTTTCCAAATCAGGGCGTGCGACTTGAACCGTACTCGGTGATGTCGATCGCCGACCGCGAGGGTAACGTGCTCCTCGAGAATCGCCCCGAGCCGCACGAGGCGCTTCGCGCCGACACGGCGTTCGTCATGACCAATCTGCTTCGCGGCGTCGTGCAGCGAGGCACCGCACAAGCGGCCGCC
>DATCXH010000492.1:0-3441 GCA_036565925.1 Vicinamibacterales bacterium | reverse complement strand
CTCACCGGCATTCTGGTGCGCCGGCATCAACTCGTGCACGCCAGTTGTTCCGGCTCGCGCCCGGTCAGCGCATGACGTCACGACTGCGAATCGTCGCGCTCTCTCTATGGACAGCGTCTGCGGTAACCGCGATGGCGCATGCACAAGGCGCCGCTGGAGGTGCCACCGCCCGTGGCTCGCCGCTCACAGGACCGGTTCGCACCGTGGACGCCGTGGATCTCAATCGCTACGTTGGCGAGTGGTTCGAGGTGGCGAGGTTTCCCAACCGGTTTCAGAACCGGTGCGTGAGTGACGTGCGCGCCCGCTACACGCAGCGTCCGGACGGCCGCCTCGAGGTGATCAATCGGTGCCGGACCGAAGACGGCAGCATCACCGAAGCGCACGGCGTGGCTCGAGTCACCGATGACCCCACGTTCGCAAAGCTGAAGGTGCGCTTCGCCCCCTCCGTGCTGTCCTTCCTGCCGTTCGTGTGGGGCGACTATTGGATTCTGGGATTGGCCAGCGATTACTCGTGGGCAACGGTCGGGTCGCCGGATCGTAACTACCTCTGGATTCTCGCGCGGACCCCCTCTCTCGAGGCCGAACGCTTTGCGTCGGCTCTCGCGGCGGCACGAGCCAATGGCTTTGACGTTGAACGGCTGACAAAGACCATACATACCGGTGCCGATACCGGCGACACCCGATAGACCTCACGCTTCATTGCCCGCGCTGCTACCTATATGGTGACGGCCACGCGCGTGCTCGGCGGCTTTCCAAAACACTCATTTCCCAGGCGGCTGCTCTTTGGTTTTGCGGCCGCCGAGGAGTTTCCGCAGCGCGTCTTCGATCTGCGTGGCAGGATCCTTCGGCTCAGGCTGCGGGGCCGGCTGCGCCTGAGTACCTTCGTTGTCTTGTGACGGCGGCGTCGGCGGCTTCGCGCCGCGCCCGGTGATTGCCCCGACGATCCCTTCGATCGCCGTCGACAACTTCTGCGGGTTGCGAAAATCGGGTACCAGGTTCCGCAGCTTCATCTCGGCAATCCGCTCCGCGTCGGGCGCGAACTGCGGTTGCTGCATCGTCCCGGTCACCAGCATGGGTACCACCAGTTCACCGCGCTGGTTCGCGAGCACGGTGGCCATGATGCCACCGACACGGGTGCCGCCGGCGAAGTCGCTGAATTCGCGTGACAGCACCGCCGTCAGCCGGAGATTCAACGCCTGGTTCACCAGGTTTATCGAACCCGTGCCGCCGATCGTCGCGTCGTCATCAATCGCCGCGGTGAGATCGGAAGTATGCGCCACGCCGTTGGTGACCTGGAAGTGCGCGCTCAGGTCGCGGACCTTGGTGATCTGCTGATCGCCGTCGTCACCCTTGAGCACGCGCGCGAGCGCACCGATCTCGTGCATCAGGTCCATGTGCGCGATGCGACCTTCGGGGATGTTCAGGGACAGCGTGCCGTTCAGCGAGGGCGCGATGTCGCTATCGTCGATCGTGAACCTGATGTGATCGGCTGACTGGATCGAACCGTACACGACGTCTTTGAGGTTCGTCGTCGCCGACGCGAGCCGATTGGCGTCGACCTTCTCGAGATCGCTGGCGACGGTGACGACGGTTGGCGTACGTCTCGCGTCAACGCTAATCGAACCGCGATGGTAGCCACCGAAGACAGACGCGGTAAGAGGCTGCAGCGTGATCACTCCGCGGTCGAGCCGCGCATCGGCCTCTAT
The DNA here is from genome assembly GCA_036565925.1 of Vicinamibacterales bacterium. Lineage (GTDB taxonomy): Bacteria > Acidobacteriota > Vicinamibacteria > Vicinamibacterales > UBA2999 > Gp6-AA40. The sequence continues at coordinate 1,735 of DATCXH010000492.1, read as the reverse complement.
ATTCTCGAGCAGCAACTGATGGTGACGGATAGCGCCGACACGCAGGTGGCCCGAGCCGCTTGTGCGCAGCAGCAGGCTCTCCCCGTCCGCACGCACCGCGGGCGACTGCGCCCTTCGCGTGGGCGCAAGCACGTCCTGCAGCTCCGCGACGTCGATTGCATCGGTCGACAGCTGGAAATCGACGTCGGGCGACGCGAAGTTGCGCACCGTGAGACTTCCCTGCGCGGTCGTACTGCCGATCCCGGCGGTCACCTGATTCAGCACCGCCGCATTGCGGGTAAAGGTGACATCCGCCGTCCGCATGCGCAGTGGCTGCGAGAGCGACGGCGTCTTGACTGATGCATCACGCACGGCGGCGCTGCCCGTGTACTCGAGCGCATCGACCGGACCGGTCGCGCGCACGTTGGCTGTGAGGCGACCGCTCCCGCTCAGTCCGTCGGCCGCATGAAGACCCCACGCTCGCGCCACGTTCAGCGCTTCGCCGAGCTCGGCATTCGTCATACGAATCGTGGCATCAGCAACCGGCGTCGCGGCGGTGTAGTCGGCGAGCGCAAAGCGGACGCCCACCGAGGTGTTGTTCGACGTGGCGGTGAAATCGTTCGAGCGGATCTCTCGTGGCGTCAATGAAAGGTCGACGGCGGCCGTGTGCACCGCCTGCGGCAGATCCTTGGCGGAGATTGTCACGTCCCGGAGTCCGACGCGGCCCTCGAAGGCCGGACGTGTTGCAGGTCCGCGGGCGCGCACATCGGCCGTCATGCGCCCCCGCACGTCGGTGCCCATTCCGAACACGATGCCGAACGCCGACGACAGGCGGGCGGTCTCGGCGATCGATGCCTCGGAGACCTTGACGTGAAGATCGAGCAGCGGTGACTCCGGCTCGAAGTTGACGGTTCCGTCGAGAGACACTGGCGTTTCGTCGAGACGAACCGTCGTCGGTTTGATCGTGAGCAGCGCGGTGTTCGCGTCGTGTGCCAGATCGAACTTCGCCGTGATTGGATAACCGATATCCGAACCGCGAACGCGCGCGCGATCGAGCCGCAGTGACCCGTCGGACGACAGCTGGCCGGCGCGCGTCCGGACTCCGGCGGTTCCACTGATGACGGCGTCCATCTGCTTGAGCGCGTCGACCTGGAGGAATTGCTGGAGTCCGGAGAGCGACACCGCGTCGAACACCACTTCGCCGGTGAACGGTGTGTGCGCGAGCGCGTCTTTGGCGATCGGACCGGCTTCCCCACGCAGCGCGAGACGCTGCGCCCCCGCACCCGGCAGCGTCACGCCCAGCACGAAGTCGAACGGTCGGCCTGCCGAATAATCATCCAGGGTGAGGTCGATATTCCGGTAGACCACGCGACGCACATCGCGTGCCGCTAAATCGGTCACCCCCACCTCGCCGCCGCTGATGACGACGTGTTGCAGGGTTGGCCGCTCAGAGCCCCCGTCGCCGCCCAGGCTCGTGAAGTTCCAGGCACCTGCAGCATTCCGTGCGAACTCAATCGACGGCCGCCGCAGTTCGAGCGATCGCACCTCGATCCGGCCACGCAGCAACGCGAACGCGCTGACGCTGACGTACAGTTCGTCGGCGCGCGCGAACGGCCGGCCGGTCTGAAACGCCGGGTCCTCGCCGATGACGCTGTTGTCGACGCGGATGCCCAGCGGTCTGACGCTCACACGCATCGCGCCGAGCGAAACCTGACGATGCAGGCGACCGGCGAGCGCCGCCTGCACCTGGTCACGG
>DATCXH010000828.1:0-6301 GCA_036565925.1 Vicinamibacterales bacterium | reverse complement strand
GAGGTGTATCCCGAGGACATTCAGGAACTCGCGCGCTACGTGCTGCCGCATCGCGTCTGGCTCGGTCCGCACGCCGCAAGTCACGGCGTCACCGTAGACATGGTCATCGACGACATCGTCGATTCGGTGCCGGTGCCGTGATCGGAGATCACGCGTGATCGGGGATCGCGGGGCGGCGGTCCATGCGCCCAGGCACGGGGACGAGCGCGCCTCGCAAGGCGACGCGTCGCTCGTCAACCTGCAGGAGATTGCCGAGATCGAGCTGTTCATCCTGAAGCGGATGAAGGAATTCACGCTCGGCGATCACGCGAGTGTGTTCAAGGGGGCAGGATTCAACTTCGTCGGCGTCCGCGACTGGGAACCGGGCGATCGGATGTCGTCGATCGATTGGTCGCAGTCCTCGCTGACCAACTTCAGCCCGATGATCACCCGCGAATTCGAGCAGGACAGCAACGCCGCCATCGTTGCGGTGGTCGATGCGTCGCTGTCCACGCGATGCGGCATCGCTGGCGGGACGACGATCGCGACCGCGATTGCGCGCGCGGTTGCTGCCGCGGGTCTGTCGGCGACGTTCTTCCAGGATCTCTTCGGGCTGGTGACGTTCGACGAGAAGTTCAGGCCGCTGGCGTCGGCGCGGCCGCGCATCGGACGCTCGCACCTGCTGTATTGTCTCGATCTGTACCGGCAGTCGCTGTCGCAGACTCGCGAGCCGGAGCGCGTGCAGGATATCGTCGCTGCGATTGAGAGCCAGGTGCGCAAGGCGTCGCTCGTGCCGGTGATATCGGACTTTCTGTTTGCCGACGCGAACGCGTTGATTGGTCAGCTCTCGCATCTCAACGCAGTGCACGACATCGTTCTGCTCATGGCCGATGTGCGGTTCGCCTACGAAATGCCATCGGTGTCGGACGGATGGATAGAAGTCTTCGACGTCGAAAGCGGCCGGATACGTGTGCTGTCGCGGCGCGAGATGCGCCGGCTGGCGACGCGCATTTCGGAATGGCAGGACGAGATCGAGCGGCTGGCCCGGGATGCGGATCTGGACATCGTGCGCGTCGGGCTCGACCGGTGGGAGATGGAAACGGCGTTGGTCAAATTCACGGCCGAGCGGCGGCTCAGGAAGATGTGATGAGGATCAAGGGTTCAGCATTCATACTCGCGTCGGCATTACTGGCATCGCCACTTCACGCGCAGACGCCTGCCGCGCAGACGCCAGCGGCGCAGGCACCGCCGTCTCGGCCCGCGCCGGTCGTCGTTCCGCAGGGGACGCCGGCACCGCCGCGCCCACTTGGTGCGAGCGCTCCAGCGATCGCCCCGCGTGCGCCAAAACCCGGTGAGGTCGAATCGGATCCGATCCGCTGCTGGTGGAAAGCCGACCGTACGTCGGTTCGCGTCGGCGAGAAGTTCGGACTCGTGCTTACGTGCAGCGTCATCGAGACCGGTCCGATTACGGTCGTTCCCGTGCTCAATCAGCTCGAGCCCGGTGCGTTGTCGCTGACACCGTTCGAAGTGGTGAGCGGTGTCTCACACGATGACGTTGTCGTGTCGCCGTGGCGATACATTCAGCGTGAGTATGCGGTGCGTCTGCTGAGTGACGGCTTCTTCGGACAGGACGTCACGATCCCGGCGCTGACCGTGACCTACAACCTGCAGGAGCGAGGTTCGGGATCGCAGGGCCGCGACCAGCAATACATCCTGCCGCCACTGCCGATGCGCATCCTGTCGCTCGTACCGAAGAGCGCCGACGACATTCGCGATGCCTCGGGTCAGACCTTTGCGTCAATCGAATCTCGGCGCTTCCGCGCGTCGCTGGCGACGACGACCGCGTGGGTGTCGTTCGCGTTTGCGTTCGTCTTCGGCGTGTTTGCGTTGGTGCGTGCGACGTCTCAGCTACGCGCGAAGAAGAAGGGCATCGTCAAACCGTTGCCCGCCTCCTCGGTCCTGAGTGCATCGCTGTCCACGCTCGCGCGGGTGAAAGAGGACGCGTCGCAAGCCGGATGGACATCAGAACTGTCGCGACGCGCGGCCTCGGCGCTGCGTATTGCGGGAGCGGTCGCGTTGAACAAGCCGGTCACTCAGCAGTTCGTTGGACCCGAGGTGGCGGAGCGCGAAGGACAACTCACGGTGTTCTCGGGTTGGCCGCGGCGCAAACGCGTCCTGCTCTCAGCCGCGACGACATCACGCACGATCGTGTCGGCGATGAACAACGGACATAACCCGAGCGCGAACACCCGCGCGAATCTCGCGTCGATTTCTGACGCGTTGGGCGTGTTGAGCACGGCGGGCTATGGCCGGCAAACCAAAGAGGACGTCGCTGCCCTCGACAGCGCGCTGGCTGAGAGTACACAGGCCGTTCGCCGGATCCGCTCGACCACGCTGTGGCCGTCGCGCACGGCGCAGGCATTGAGGTCCTTCGTAGGGTTCTAGTGCCACCAATTCAAGATCTCCCGGTCGCGCTGCGCACCACGTGGGACGAGTGGATGCGCACTCGGTGGAACGACCTGCAGTTCGAGCGGGCCGATAGCGCCCTGCTCGTCTTCTTCGTTCTGCTGGCAGTCGTGGTCCTGGTGCTGGTGATCGCGATGCTGCGGCAGCGAGGCCGCACACAGGTGGCGTTGCCTGCCCTGTTGCCGGTGATGCGCCGTTCGCCGTTCTCGCTCGTGCGTCACCTGCCATTGCTGTTGTTCCTCGTCGGTATCCCGTTCTTCGCTGTCGCATTGGCCGACCCGCTCACCGGATTTGCGCGTGAGGAGGTCTCCTATCCGGGCCGTCGGATCGCATTGCTCATCGATGGTTCAACGAGCATGGTGATCCGGTTCGAATCCACGGCCAAGCGTCAGGGCGAGGCGACCTTCTTTACCGCGGTCGCCGCCGCGGAGCAGTTCATCCGCCGACGCATGAACGGTCCGTATCGAGATCTGGTCGCGCTCATTCAATTCGGCAACTTCGCGTACGTCGTCACCCCATTCACCAACGACTACGAGAACATTCTGCTGAGCACGAGGCTGGTCGGCGATCCGCGTGAGTGGGGCCGGTTCCCCGATTGGGGGACGACGATCATCGAGGGCATCGATCAGGCGACGCAGCTGTTCAAGACCTTCGATTTCGTGAACGCCTCCGGCAATCTGATGATCGTCATCACCGACGGTCGTGATTCGCAGCTCAATCAGCAGTCAGGGGCGCTCGAGCGCATGGTGGCCGAGACGCGAGCGTGGCGCATCCCTGTCTACATGATGCGCACGGCCTACAACCGCCGCGAGGGCGAGGTCCTGCAGGACAAGATCTGGCGCTCTACCGTTGAGCGCACCGGTGGCCGTTTCTACGCGATCTATGACGACGACTCGACCAATCGTGCACTGCGTGAGATCGATCGCCTGTCGCCGGGACGGATCGAGACGCGTGAGTACAGCGTGGCGCGACCACGCTACGCGGGCTTTGCGTTGATTGCGACCGGACTGTGGCTCGTCGCGGCGTTTTTGAAATTGAACTTCGGAGTATTTCGGACGTTTCCGTAAGGACTGCCGTAGGGCGGGTCTTGTTTTCTAGACCCGCCTGGGAGCCGGGTCCGGAGACCAGGACCCGGCCTACGCGTGTCGGAGATTGATATGAGAACTTTTGTTGTTCTTCTCCTCGTAGCGGTTGCATTGACCGTCTTCGGTGCCGCTGCGCTCGGCGTTGCCCGGCTCGAAGGCCACATGGCCAATGCGCAGCAGCAACTGGCGACGCTGCAGTACGACGCCGCGAAGGACAGCCTTGCCGAAGCGACGAAATACGCCGACCACTCGCGGTGGGTGCCGTTCCTCGGACGCGATGAACGACAGGAGATCCGCGCCCGCAACGCGGCCTTGCAGTACTGGAAGAAGGATTACGACGCGCTGGTGCCGGCGCAGGCTGAACCGGTGGCCGCCGTCGGCGATGACAACGTCGAACTGCAGCTCGTTGTTGCCAATGCCGCATATCGCATGAATCAGGGCAAGACGAAGGACAAGGCGGCGACGATGAAGGCGCTGGAAGAAGCGGCGTCCGGCTATCTGACGGTGCTGAAGAACAACACCTGGCACACCGACGCCGCGTACAACTACGAATACATCGTTCGTCTGCGCGACGAACTGGCCAAGGGCAAGCAGCCGCCACAGCCACCAAAGGATCAGAGCGAGCAGTCGGACAACGGCGAGTCAGGAGCGCCGTCGCCGGCGACGAGCTCGAAAGGATTCCAGATCTACATCCCGCTCGAGCAGGGCGAGAAGAATCCGTCTGGCGGTGAAGCGGGCAAGGCCGCGCCGAAGGAACGTAAAGGCTAAAGGCCGGACCAAGGACAGGACCAAGAACCAAGCACCAAGGACCAAGGACCAATATGCCAGCGGTCGATTTCGAGAGCTTCCGGTTCGCGTCGCCGGTCTATCTCTGGCTGCTGCTGATCCCGGCCGCGTTGCTGATCGTGTGGGGATGGCGTGTGGTCAGGCGGCGTGCGAACGTACGGCGGCTGGCTGCACAACGCATAGTGCCGGTGCGGCAACGGTTCGGACCGGTTGGGGACCTGGCGTTCTGGGCCTGTGCGCTGGTGGCCGCGAGTCTGTGCATTGGCGCCGTCGCGAGGCCGCAAGCCCGGCTCTCGTCGTTCCGCAAAGCCAGCGCCGATATCGTGATCCTGCAGGACGCGTCGGCCTCGATGTATGTGACCGATGTGCGGCCCGATCGCTGGCGTCGCTCGGTGCAATTCCTGCGCACCTTCGCCGAGACTCTGAGCTGGAAAGGGGACCGCGTCGCGCTGGCGCTCTTCGCGCAACTCGCTGCGCCTCAAGTCCGGTTGACGAAGGATCCCAACGCCTTATTTTTCTTTATCGACAATCTCGGCGAACATTCGCCGTTCCGCCTCGAGAACACGACGACCTGGGACACCAATATCGAGGAGGGCCTTCGCTGGGGGATTCGTCTGGTGGACAAGGACGAAGAGGTCTTCGGCAAGAGCGGCAACCCGAAGGCATTCCTGGTCATCTCCGACGGTCAGTCATGGAGCGGCACGGTCGCCTCGGCGATTCAGGAGGCGCGGGCTCACAAGATTCCCGTGCATGTGGCCGGGATCGGCACCACGACCGGCGGCATGATCCCCGAGCCGGCGCGTCCCGACGGGACGCGCCCTCCGCCGGTGGTCCGGTCGATGCTCGATCGCAATTCGCTCGTCCAACTGGCCGTCGCGGGCGGGGGCGAGTACTTCGAGATCGGTGACGAGCCGGATCGGATCGTCGCCTTCCGCATCATCGACCGCCTGCATCGGCAATCGGATGTTTCGCAGCAGATCGAAAGCTACGAGGACCTGTATTACCGGTTCCTGATGGCGGCCGCAGTGATGCTTGGTCTCGGCACGGTCTTCCTGCACAAGCGCGCCGACCTCGCCTGGCAGGCCGGCGGGGTGTGCGTCGCGCTCATCCTGCTGGTGACTCTCGCTCGGTAGTACCAGGCCTTGGTCCTTCGTGCTTGGTTCTTGGTCCGTCCTTGGTCCGTGGTCCGTGCTTGGTCCATGGTCCGTGCTTGGTCCATGGTCCGTCCTTGGTCCGCATTGCGAAAACCCGTTTCGGGTGCCGTAAACCGAACGAACGAAGACTGCCGCTAACCTGTTGACCCTGCGCGGATCTTGGGTGGTCCGGATCCTGCTACCCCGCCTTCGCCAACGGCTTCGGCGGGCAAGGCTGTTCCCCGTCCCGTGGCTCACCACGATAAGGAGACATGTCCATGAAACGACTGTTGTGCGGGGCCGCCGTCGCGGCTGCGTTACTGATTTCAGCTACCCCTTCGTCTGCGCAGGTGGTGAACATGACCGCCACGCTGACGGGCGCCGAGGAAACGACTTCGACACCCGGGGTGCTGGGCCTGCTGACCGGCGCTGTAGGAACAGCGACGGTCTCGGTGGATGCCACCAATGAAGAAGTCGCCGTCCAGCTCCAGCTGTTCAACTTCGCGACGGGCACGACTGCCGGCCACATTCATGTTGGCCCGCGCGGCGTTGCGGGTCCGATCGTGCTGAACTTCCCGATTCCAAATGGACGCACCGGCGATCTGCCCTTGTCGTTCCGCCTCGGGCAGGCGGCGTTTGTCGCTCGGCCCGAGATTGGCATCAACACGATGCAGGATCTGATTCAGGCCATCGTCGGCGGTGGGGCGTACGTGAACATCCACACGTCGCAGTTCCCGGCGGGCGAGATTCGCGGCCAGTTGGTTCCGGTAACTGTGCGCTGAGCGCTAACGGAGTACTGGCGGAGATAACGGGATCACACGGAGAAACGGAGACAATCTTTCAAAATAGATT
>DATCXH010000826.1:0-4257 GCA_036565925.1 Vicinamibacterales bacterium | reverse complement strand
CACGACCCACGAGCCTCGCATCGGCATATCGAACAGCACCATCGCCGCGACGACGATGCTCATCGCCGAGATGAGCGAGACGACGAAATAGGGAATCGTCTTGCCGAGGATGTACGGCACCGGACCGATCGGCGACATACGCACCTGCTCCATCGTGCCCACCTCCTTCTCGCGAACGATGGACAGGGCGGTCGATACAACCGCTGTCAGCATGGCGATGTAGGCGATGAGTCCGGGGACGAGAAACAACGTGCTGCGCAGCTCGGGGTTGTAGAACACTCGCGGCTCGACGTTGACCAGCGGACCTCGAGGCGATCCAAGCCGAGCCCGCAATTCATATCGGGCAGACGTCGCGCTGAGCAGGCCTCTCGCGTAGCCGACGACCGTCGTCGCCGTGTTGGCGTTGTCGCCGTTCACGATGAACTGCACACTGGTCGGATGACCGGCGGCCACATCACTGCCGAATCGAGCCGGAATCACGAGAACGGCCCGCACGTCGTTGCGATCGAGCACGCGTGAGATCTCTTTGTCGTTCATCACCTCGCCGTACAGATCGAAATATCCCGAGTTGACGAAGCTGGAGATCACCTCGCGACTCGTCGTGCTGCGATCGTTGTCCTGGACCGCGATGCGCACGTTGCGGATGTCAAAGTTCAGGGCGTACCCATAGACCAGCAGGAAGAACGCTGGAACGAACAGCAGGATGAGGAGCGTGCGGCGATCCCGGCCGATCTGCCGCATCTCCTTTCGCGCGACGGCCAGCGTCTTCCAGAGCGCGTTCATGCTGCGGTCCGTTCGGCGACGTCGAGGAAGACATCCTCGAGCGACGGCTCGACCAACGTGCAGGACACCGGCGGAATGCCGGCTGCGTTGAGTCGCGCGGCGATCGTCTCAGGGGTGACTTCGCTGGATCGCAACACGGCATGGACCGCTGTGCCGAAAATGCTCGTCTTCTCCACTTCCGGCATGTCGTCGAGCGCGCGCATCGCGGCAACGGGCTCGACCGCCCGCACTTCGACGATTGGACGTGAAGCAAAGATCGACTTGAGTTCCTTCACCGTCCCGTGCGCGGCAAGGCGTCCTGCCTGGATGATGGCAATGCGATGACAGTGCTCGGCTTCGTCGAGATAGTGCGTCGTGACCAGAACGGCAACGCCGGCGCGAGACAGATCGTCGATGAGCCGCCAGAACTGTCGTCGCGACAGCGGATCCACCCCACCAGTCGGCTCGTCGAGAAACACGATCGGCGGCTCGTGGAGAATCGCGCAGCCGAGCGCGAGCCGCTGTCGCCAGCCGGCCGAGAGCGCTCCGGTGAGCGTGTTTTCGCGGCCGCGAAGACCAGCCATGTCGAGAACGAAGGCACGCCTCGCGGCGAGACGGTCGTTCGACAGGCCATAGATGCCGCCCCAGAAGGTGATGTTCTGATCGACGGTCAGCTTCTCGTAGAGCGAGAAGCGTTGCGACATGTAGCCGATGCGGCGCTTGACGCCTTCGGGATCCTTCGTCACGTCGATGCCGCCAACGATGGCCGTCCCTGACGTGGGACGCAGCAGCCCACAGAGCATGCGAATGGTCGTCGATTTGCCGGCGCCGTTGCTGCCGAGGAATCCGAAGATTTCGCCGGCGCGAACATCGAAGGAGATGTCATTGACCGCGACGAAATCGCCGAAACGGCGCGTCAGGTTCCGCACTTCGATCGCGTTCATCGTCCTATCGCTCTGGCGAGTCGGGCTTCAGCAAGCCGGACTCCCGCAAGCGCCCGCGTCCGATCGAGTTCGGCCTGCAGCAGCGCGTATTCCGCGTCGAGCACTTCGAACTGCGTGATGACACCGGCCTGGTATCGCTCGCCCACCACGCGACGAGCTTCGGTCGCCGCACGCACCGCATCTCCCGCAGCAGCCACCGAGGCCCGGCCGGACTCGATATCGAGCGCACGCTGGCGCACTTCGACTGGGAGGACGGAGTCGAATTCGGCGAGCCGCTGCCGAGCCGCCTCGATGTTGCCGGCCGCCTGCGCCACGTCCGCTGCCGTTCGTCCGCTGTCCCACAGCGGCCATCGCACGTTGATCGACGCATCCCAGGAGTCATCCCAGCGTTCCGCGCGCGGAAAGATGCGCGGGTTCGGACGTGCGTAATCCACACCGCCCGCAACGGTCAGGTTCGGCCGCTTGCCGGCGGCAGCGGCAGATCGGAGATCGGTGGCTGACTCGAGACGCCGCTCGAGAGCACGGCGCTCGTCGCGCGATTCACGTGCGGCAGCGACCATCGCATCGAGACCCGACACACTCGTCGCGGGCGCGTCAAGCACGGCGACGGGTTCGACCCCTTCACCGGGAGCGCGACCGACGAGGCGGGCGAGATCGGCGGTCGCGACATCCCGTTCATTTTGCGCCTGGATCGCCAGCATTCGTGCGCGCGACTCCTGTGCTTCGGCAGAGGCCACCTCGTTCGGCGGCACGAGACCGGCCATGAAGCGCTGTCGCACATCGGCGACGTTCGCTTGCGAACGAGCCACGCCCTGATCGAGCACGTCAACGGCGGCTCGTGCAGTGACCACCGCCCAGAACGCTCGCGCCACTTCGAGACGAAGATCGGCCTGTGCTACGGACACGTCGGCCGTCGCAGCAGCAGCCTCGGCACGCGCCGCACGCTCGAGCGCATCGCTGCGTCCGCCGTTGTAGATCGGCCACTGAAGATCGAGTCGCGAACTGATGTTGTCTGGGACGTCGGGATAGAGCACGCGCGGCAGACCCAGCGGCCCGCCGGGCACCGTGAATGGCAGCACGTGATTGGTGCGCGTATAGCCGCCCACCGCCGCAATGATCGGCCGGTCGGCTGCCTCGCGCACGCTGACCGTGGCTTGCGCCACTGACTCGCGGGCTCGCGCTTCCGCCAGACGATGGCTGGTCTCGCGTGCGCGCATCTGTGCTTCGTCCAATGTCAACCGCAGTACGGGAGCGTCCTGCGCCGCAGCGCGCGAGGCCAATCCACAAACCGTGAGCACGAGCAGGACGATCAGACGACGATCAGGCACGGGTATTCTCCGCAGCGCCCGCGAGCCGGGCGATGAATACGTCTTCGAGAGAGGGCTGCACCGAGCGGACCTGGGCATCGGCGAGCGGTGTCGCGCGCAGCGCAGCCCTGAAGCGCTCCTCGCACGCGAGCGAGTCGTCATCCAATGTGATGTGAATGCGTTCGCCGAATACTTGTGCATCGTGGACACAGGGCAACGCGCGAAGCGACTCGGCCGCCGCTGTCCCGTGGGCGAGGATCTCCAGCATGCGACCAGGTATGAGGCGACGCAGACGCTCCGGTTCGTCGGCGGCGAGCACGCGGCCTTCGTGGACGAGCGCCACACGCGTGCAGCGCTCCGCTTCGTCCAGATACGGCGTGGACATCAGGATCGTGATGCCGTTGGCGAGGAACTCCGAGAGCAGCTTCCAGAACTCGCGGCGCGAAACCGGATCGACGCCGGTCGTCGGCTCGTCGAGCAGGATCAGGTCCGGCTCGTGGACGAGCGTGCAGGCAAGCGCGAGCTTCTGCTTCATGCCACCCGACAACCGGTCGGCGAGACGCGTGCGAAATGCCGTGAGCTGTGTCATCGACAGCAGCTGGTCGCGTCGCGCACGGTAATCGCGCACACCATGCACCTCGGCGAAGAACGCGATGTTCTCATCGATGGACAGATCGCCATACAAACTGAATCGCTGGGAGAGATATCCGACCCGCTCGGTCAGCGCTCGATGCGAACGTACCGGGTTGAGGCCGAGCACGCGCAACTCGCCCGAATCTGGATGCAGCAATCCACACATCAACCGGATTGCCGTCGTCTTGCCCGCCCCATCGGGACCGATCAGGCCGAACATCTCGCCTCGCTTCACGTCGAGGCTCAATCCGTCGAGCGCCCTGGTGTTGCCGTATCGCTTGACGACACGATCCAGGACGACCGCCGGCTCGCGATCAGCGCTGCTCGTCATTGCAGCTGCAGCTCTGCATCGACGGGCATGCCTGGTTTGAGGATGCCGGCGCGGTTATCAACGGTGACCTTGATGCGATACACGAGCTTCGATCGCTCTTCCGCAGTCTGCACGTTGCGCGGCGTGAACTCGGCCTTCGGCGATACGAAGGTCACCTTACCGCTCAGCCCGTCACCACCTGCGTCGGTGACCACCTTCGCCTCCTGCCCCAACTTGACACGTGGCACCATCGGCTCCGGCACGAAGAGATTTGCCCATGCGTTATCGAGATCGGTCACGA
>DATCXH010000702.1:0-7213 GCA_036565925.1 Vicinamibacterales bacterium | reverse complement strand
CCGTCGATCCACTGGGTACGCTCGGTGGCGGCGGCACGATGGACCACATCGACACGAGCCTGTCTCGCCGTAGCGCCGGAGGCGCGTAGGCGGATGAATGTGCTGTTCATCGCGCGTCACTTCACCTACTTCAGGAACTTCGAGTCGGTGATTGGTGTCCTCGCCGATCGCGGACATCGAGTGCATCTCGCTGCAGATCGTGAAGAAGCGCTTGGCGGCCGTGATCTGGTCGATCGATTGGCGAGCCGGTATCCGGGGCAGGTCACGGTCGGATTCACGCCGATTCTCCAGTGGGGCCGCTATAGACGACTCTCGAACGCGCTGCGGATCGGGCTCGATTATTTACGCTACTCAGATCCGCGCTACGAGGCGACACCGAAGATTCGAGAACGCGCGTACGAACGAACGCCGCTCCTGGTGCTGGCGTTGGCAAAGCTGCCATTTCGCGGACTGCTCACGCGCATATTGGCGGTGCTCGAGCGAGCGGTGCCGAGGCAGACTGGCGTGGACGACTTCATCAGCGAGCACAAGGCCGACGTGCTGCTCATCACGCCGCTCATCGAGCTCGGCTCACCGCAGCTCGATTACATGCGCGCGGCGCGCGCGCTCGGCATTCGCAGCGCGCTGTGCGTGTGGAGCTGGGATCACTTGTCGAGCAAAGCGCTGATCCGTGTTGTGCCCGATAAGGTCATCGTCTGGAATTCCACGCAGCGTGACGAGGCCGAGCGGTTCCATGGCATTCCTGCCGATCGCGTGGTGGTTACCGGTGCGCAGTGCTTCGATCAGTGGTTTGACCGGACGCCGACGCGCGATCGCGACGCGTTCTGCTGTCGCGTAGGCTTGACCACCGCCCGGCCTTTCCTCCTTTACGTGTGTTCGGCGCTATTCAGGGGCAGCCCGTCGGAAGCGGCCTTCGTGTTGCGATGGGTCGCGAGCATCAGGCAATCGAGCGATGCGCGCCTGCGCGACATGCCGATTCTCGTCCGGCCGCACCCGCAGCGGGCGGCCGAGTGGACGCCGGAGATCCTCACCGAGTTGTCGCGCATGAAGGAGGTCGTGATGTGGGGCGCGAACCCTGTCGACGCGGACAGCCGCGCCGACTACTTCGACTCGATGTTCCACGCCGCGGCGGTCGCCGGGCTCAACACCAGCGCCCTGGTGGAGTCAGCGATCGTCGATCGGCCGGTGTTCACAATCCTGCTGCCGGAATTTCGCGAGAGCCAGGAAGGCACCTTCCACTTCCACTATCTGCTCGATCCCACCAACGGCTTTCTGAATGTCTCGCGATCGCTTGACGAGCACACGCGGCAACTGGCCGCCGCGCTGTCAGGGGCGATCGTGCGTTCGAATCGTCGCTTCGTCGAGCACTTCGTCAGGCCGAAGGGCGCCGCAACGCCGGTATTTGCCGACGCCGTCGAGCAGATCGCGCGTGATCCATCACCGCATCCTCGTGCATCCGAGGCGTGGCTGCTCTTGTTGCGACCCGTGATATACGCTCTTGTGCTGGCCGGGCGGGTTCCGCTCGTCGAACGCATTTACTGGAACCCCAAGAAATTCGTGGGTCGTATACGCGACAGTGTGGGGGGGACAACCAGCTTTCAACCTCGGGTCTCCGGCCACGACAACGGAGTGGCCGCGATGATTCACGAAGGACGCACCACGAATCGCCATTCATGACACAGGTTCACCCTGCGCTCACCGCGCTCGGCTCCGGACGATGCCTCGTGATCGGCGAAGTAGCGATGTCGCACGATGGCAGCCTCGGTCTCGCGCACGCGTTCATCGACGCGATCGCCGCGGCCGGCGCGGATGCGGTGAAGTTCCAGACGCACATCGCCGCCGAGGAAAGCACGCCGTCCGAGCCGTTCCGCGTCAAGTTCAGTCGTCAGGATGCCACGCGCTACGACTACTGGAAGCGCATGGAGTTCACCGAGGAGCAGTGGCGCGGCCTGGCGGAGCACTGCGCCGAGCGCAACGTCCTGTTCGTCTCATCGCCCTTCTCGATGGCAGCCGTCGATCTCCTGCAGCGCGTTGGACAGCCGCTGTGGAAGATCGCGTCGGGTGAAGTATCAAACGCGCCATTGCTGGACCGCGTGCTCGACACCGGATCTCCCGTGGTGCTCTCGACGGGCATGAGTCCGCTCGCCGAGACCGATGCGGCAGTCGCACGCGTCAAGACCCGTGGCGCGAAGGTCGGCGTGCTGCAGTGCACAAGCGCGTATCCATGTCCGCCCGAGCGCGTCGGCTTGAATCTGATTCCCGTCTACCGGGAGCGCTACGGCTGCTGGGTGGGTCTCTCGGATCATTCGGGAACCATCTATCCAGGTCTTGCCGGTGTAGCCGTCGGCATGGACATTCTCGAACTGCATGTCGCGCTGTCGCGCGAGATGTTCGGGCCGGACGTGATCGCGTCGGTGACGACGACGGAGCTGCGGCAGCTCGTGGACGGTATCCGCTTCATCGAGCGCATGCGAGCCAACCCCCTGGACAAGGACGCATCGGCCCGCGAGACCGATCCACTTCGGCGCCTGTTCACCAAGAGCGTCGTCGCCCGCCGTTCGTTGGCCTCTGGCACGGTACTGAGTTCGGACGATCTCGCGATCAAGAAGCCAGGCACTGGCTTTCCGCCGGACCGCTTGCCCGATCTCGTCGGCAAGCGCCTGGCGAGGGCTGTTGCCGAAGACCAGTTGCTTGTTGCGGAAGATATCGAGGGTTTGTAGCAAGCCCACAAGGACAACTGTGTTAAAAAATCCGTGGCCTCCCAAGATCTCCGTGCTCTCCACCACCTAGATGCCCCGAAAAATCTGCGTCGTCGTCACCGCGCGGCCAAGCTACTCGCGCATTCGCACCGCACTTCGCGCCATCCAGCAGCATCCCGATCTCGAGCTGCAGTTGGTGGTCGCCGCGTCAGCGCTGCTCGATCGTTATGGCAATGCGATTCAGGCCATCGAACACGATGGGTTTCCGATTGCCGCGCGCGTCTACATGGTGGTCGAGGGCGAGAACCTGGTCACGTCGGCGAAGTCCACCGGGCTCGGACTGGTGGAATTGGCGACCGTGTTCGACAACCTGAAACCCGACGCGGTGGTCACCATCGCCGACCGCTACGAGACGCTGGCCAACGCCATCGCTGCCTCGTACATGAACATCCCGGTCGTCCACGTGCAGGGCGGTGAAGTCACCGGCTCGATCGACGAGAAGGTCCGCCACGCGGTCACCAAGTTGTCGAACCTGCATCTAGTGTCCACGAAGGGCGCAGCCGAACGCGTAAAGAAGCTCGGGGAGGCGCCGGAAACAGTGGTGATCACCGGCTGTCCTTCGATTGACATTGCTGCCGACGTGGCGGCGAAGCCCGAGCTCGACTTCGATCCGCTTGTGAAGTACGGCGGTGTCGGCCCCAACAAGTTCGATTTGTCGAAGGGGTATCTCGTCGTCATGCAGCATCCGGTGACGACGGAGTACGAGGAAGCGCGACGTCAGGTCGAGGAAACCCTGTACGCGGTGAAGTCGATCGACATGCCCGTGCTCTGGTTCTGGCCGAACGTAGACGCCGGCTCCGACGGCACCTCGAAGGGCATCCGCGTGTTCCGTGAACGTGAGAAGCCGGACAATCTGCATCTGTTTCGGAACATGTTCCCGGAAGACTTCCTGCGTCTGCTGGTGCACTCAACCGGCATCGTCGGCAACTCCAGCGTCGCGATTCGCGAGTGCTCGTTTCTCGGGGTGCCAGCAGTGAACGTTGGTACCCGGCAACAAGGACGCGAGCGTGGCGCCAACGTGATCGACGTCGAGCACGATCGCAGCGCCATTGCCGGCGCGATCCGTGAGCATGCCAGGCGCGGACGGCCCAAGGCCGATCACCTCTACGGCGACGGAGACGCCGGCCGTCGTATCGCCGACTGCCTGGCCACCGCGGCACTCACCATCGAGAAGCGGCTGACGTATTGATGCAGACCATCATTCCGCCCGACCGTCGCCAGCGCATCCACGATCTCGGTTACGATTACGCCGCGCAGCCGTACGACCTCGTGATGGCGTGCAATCTTTGCGGGACGAATGTGCTCGTGACGATCACGCACCGGGATCGCTATGGCTATCCGGCACAGGCCAGCGCCTGCAGCCGCTGTGGGCTCGTGTTCCTGAATCCGCGTATGACCGCGGCGGCATACGGCCGCTTCTACGACGGGGTGTATCGTCCGCTGGTCAGCGCGTTTCACGGCCGGTTGATCGACGCGCGCACGATTCAGGCCGAGCAGCGCGACTACGCGCACGACCGAGCAGAATTCGTCCGACCGTTCCTCAGTCGAGCCGGTCTGACGACGATGCTGGACATCGGCGGATCCACCGGCGTCGTTGCCGGCCATTTCGCGAAGCAGTTCGGGCTTTCGGGTACCTTGATTGATCCGGCGCCATTGGAGGTCCAGGAAGCACGTACGTTCGGGCTCGAAACGATCACCGGTCTCGTCGAGGAGCACGACTTCGGCGGGCGACAGTTCGACCTCGTGCTGATTTGCCAGACCGTCGATCACCTGCTCGATGTGGCGGGCACGCTCAGGCGCGTGCGCGAGCTGCTCACACCGAACGGGTATCTGTTTGTCGACATCGTTGATTTCCGTGCGGCGTACTTGCGGAACTGGTCGGTGGAGGATGCCACCAAGATCGATCACCCGTACTACCTGACGCAGGACACTATGACGGCTTATCTGCGACGATCCGGGTTCGAGACGATGCGCGCGGCCTACGCGGCCGATCACCTTCACGTGAGCTATTTGTGCCGGCCGACGCAGCCAGTGCCCCAGGCGTTGCCCGACGCGGCCAGCGTGTCCCACTTATTTCGTGAGATTCGATTCGTTCAGAACGCGCCACGCCCGTCATGAGGCGGGAAGCGTCGGGGGCCGCTGCCGCGGTCCTGTTAGCGCTGGTCGTCGGCGCGTTCCGCTTTCTGTCGATTGCGGGATTGTCGAACGACCATTACATGCATCTGGCTGCGGGTCAGCAGATCGCATTCGGCGAGTGGCCGTCGCGCGATTACGTGGAGTTGGGGCTGCCGCTGATGGAAGGGCTTTCAGCGATCCCGTTTCTCGTGCTGCCGGACGCACCGCTGTTGGGCGAAGCGGTGCTCGTCGCGGTGATGTTTGGACTGGCGGCGGCGTTCACGCTGTTCGCGGCGCAGAGACTGACCGACTCGTGGTGGATTGCGTTTCTGGTCGTGTTCCTCGAGATCGTGATCTTTCCGCGCACGTACAGCTATCCGAAAGTGCTGGCTTATGCGCTCGGGTTCCTGTCCATGTGGCGTTACGTCGAGCGCCCGTCGCGTGTCGTCGAGTTGGCGATTGCCGTCGCCCTGGCATTCGGGCTTCGGCACGATCACGGTTTCTATCTCGGCGCCGGTGCAGTGTTAACCGTGATTGTCGTGTCCCGACCTGAAGGCTGGCGCGTCGTCACTCGCCGCACGGGAGCCTTCATCGGAATCGTCTTGCTGTTCCTCGCTCCCTACATCATTTACACCTCGATCTACGACGGCCTGTGGCGCCACATCATGCGTGGCGTAGAACTGCTGTCGATCGAAAGCTCGCGCGGACGCCGGCTGCCGGTGTTCACGTGGAGCTCGAACCTGCTCGCCGCGAACGCGGTGCCGTGGCTGTATTTCCTGTTCCATCTGCTGCCGATCGTCGCTGTTGCGGTCGTCTGGAGACGGTGGCGGCACGGGTCGGAACTGCGGGAACGCGCCATGGTTGCGCCGCTGATCGTTGTCGCGGTGCTGGTCAACGCCGGATTGATTCGTGACACGCTCTCCGCGCGTTTGCCCGATGCGGTCGTGCCCGCGGCGCTGCTTTTGGGCTGGCTCATGGCAGGCGCATATCGCGTACGTCCATCGCGTCGCGCTGCGGCGGCGTGGCTGACCTGCACGATGATCGCCGCGATCACCGTTGCCAGCGCCGCCTCGGTGGGCGAGACGAAGAGCCAGCTCGAGAAGGCCGAGATGCTCGGGACCCCCGCTCGGTTGTGGCGCCACGTCCACACCCGTGTCGCCGAGTTTCAAGAGCGTTTGCCTCTGGGGCAGATACCGTCTCGCATCGCATGGCAGTTGTTGCCGTTTTTCAAGTACGCCGACCGCTGTCTCGCGCCGACTGACCACATCCTCACTCCGGGATTTGCGCCAGAAGTGGCCGTGTGGGCCAGACGTCCCTTCGCTGGTGGGCAGGTGTGGTTCCAGGTCGGGGTGTTGGCCGGTGAGGAAGATCAGCGCTACGTGATGAGCCGACTCGGGGAACAACGCGTGCCTGTCGCCATTCTCGTGGCGCCATCGTCGGAGAAGATCATGACGCATTTCGACGGCTTCCGTCGCTACATCCGCGATCAGTTTACGGCGGTGACGCCGCTCGAGGGCGATGGTGATGCCATCGCGGAGATCGCGTTTAATCCGAGCCTCGCGATTGGACGCGATCGTGAGACGGGCTGGCCCTGCTACCGGTGAGCCGCGTTCTCGCGATAGTGCCCGCCCGCGGCGGATCGAAGGGCGTCCCGGGCAAGAACATTCGAAAGCTCGCCGGTCGGACGCTCCTCGATTACACGGCGCTTGCCGCTCGCGACTCTGGTGTGATCGATCGCATCGTGCTGTCGACTGACTCCGACGAAATCGCCGACGCCGGCAAGCGCGCCGGTCTCGAAGTGGCGTTCATGCGTCCGTCTTCTCTCGCGCAGGACGACACGCCGATGCTGCCAGTCGTTCAGCATGCGGTCGAGACGCTCGCGGCGGACGGCTGGGCAACCGACGTCGTCGTGCTCTTGCAGCCAACGTCCCCGTTGCGTCGTTCATCGCATGTGCGCGAAGCGGTGACCACGCTGCAGCAGACGAAAGCCGACTCGGTGGTGACCGTCGTCGAGCTGCCGCGGCATCTGTCGCCGGATTACGTGATGCGGATCGAGGACGGGCTGCTGCGTCCGTTCCTCACAGAAGGCGCGAGCGTGACGCGTCGCCAGGATGCGCGGCCCGCGTATTCGCGCGACGGAACCGTGTATGCCTGCTGGCGGACGACGATCGAGAAGTGGGGCAACATTTACGGCGAGCGGTGTCAACCGCTGATCATCGACGCCGCGGATTCGTTGTCGATTGATTCACCCGCGGACTGGGCCGAGGCCGAGCGCCGACTCGCTGAACGACAGGCTCCTGGATGAAACTGGTTCGTCAGCTCGTGCCGCGGGCGGTGCG
>DATCXH010001105.1:0-8673 GCA_036565925.1 Vicinamibacterales bacterium | reverse complement strand
CCAACGACGAGTCGAGCCGCAGCGTGGTCGCACCTGCCGCGAGTGCTGACGCTTCGGCCTTCTGCAGAAGCGCCGATCCGGTGCGTCGACGAGCCGCGATGCCCCTGACATACACGGCCACCCCATGCTGACCGTTGTGCTGGTGATGCGACGAAAACCCGAGCACCTCACGGCGAGCGTCATGGCTCAGAGCGGCTACAAAGAACCTCTCACCGCCGGCCATCGCACGGCGATAGATCGATGGCTCGATTGCCGCGTGCCAGGCGCGAACAATCTCGGCGCTGTAGAAGTGCGGGCCGATCGATGTAATGGAGTCGATATGCGCCGAGGCAATCGCGTCGGCATCGTCCGCGGATGCGGCGCGGATCTCGAACGGCACGCTGACATGCAGCGCGCCTTTCAGATCGTCGAGCGAGCAGCGCGCATTGGCGGGATCGGCACCAAGAAGATCGGCCTCGCGAAGATTCGCGCCGGTCAGGACCGTGCCGTGCAGCCGGGCGCCAATGAGATCCGCTTCGACGAGATTGGCGTCGGTGAAGTCGGCTCCACGCAGATCCGCGTTCATGAGATTCGTGGCATGCAATGACGCGCGGCGAAGACTGACGCGAGAGAAATCGATGCCAGTGAGGATCGCTCCGTCCAACTTCGCCTCGTCAAGCACGACGGCGAGATCGGGTTGTTCCAGGCGCCAGTGATTCCATGCGCCAGCGCCGAACTTCAAAAGCAGGCGGAAATCTGGGGACACGCAGTCATGTTACGTCGGGAACGAAGGCCCGCACCGCCTCAGGAGCTGCCTCGCCGACCGCTTTCGCGAACGAGTATTGCGTCTTGATCCTGGTGTAGCCGGCACGCTCGTAGAACGTGTGAGCCTCGATGCGCTGCACGGTTGACGACAGGCGGACCACCGAACACCCGCGCTGTGCCGCCCATGATTCTGCGTGCGTCAGCAGACGGCGCCCGATTCCCTGCTGGCGATGGTCACGATCGACGACCAGCCCGCCGATCACGACGAAGGCTTCCGCCTCGACGTACTCGGCAATCAACATGTGGATCCAGCCGACCGGTGTCCCGTCGCAATCGGCGACGAGAAACTGCTGATCGGGACGGGTCAGCACACGCGAGAGCCGATTGGCAACGGCGGACGCCTCGGCACTGTAGCCAAGCTGCTTCACGAGTGCCGCAATCGCTTCCGCATCGCTCGGTCGCGCCGATCGGATCGTGATCTCGGCGCTCATCGCTTCGAGCGAACCATCTGCACGGCACGGTCGATCCGACGGACTCGCGTGTCGGGCCTCTTCGCATTCTCGATGGCTTCGACGTGCTCACGCTGATGCGTGAAGCTTAGTGCCTGCCAGCGGTCCCACGCCGACGCCGCCTTGAGCGCCTTGACCAGATCGACCGGCGGTTTCACCACGCGCGGCTCCGTATCGAGATCGAGACGCACGTTCAGCGTCTCTGTACCCTCGAGACCCGCGGCTTCGCGATTGCTCTTGCGCAGCGGGATACATGGCGGTCCTCCCATCGCGGCAATCGTGCTGCGGAACGTATAACCGTTGAGCGCGACCGTGACCGGTGCGCGGGTCTTTCCGAACACCGCCTTCGGATCGAAGGTCAGTGGGATGTAACACATGCCTTCGGCGCTGACGATGGTGGCTGTGAATGTCTTGCTGGCCATGGGCATCCTCACGCCGCCGCCGCGCGGATAATCGATTCGCCCCGCGTCAGTAATCCGGACCAACCTGCGCGGCCGGCCACCGTGCCGATGTCGAGCGGCACACCGGGCGAGCCCTCGTGCTGCCTGAGAATCAGTTGCCACCAGCCGACGTCGTGCCAGCGATCGAGCTTATAGCCGACGCGACGATAGACGCCGATGGGTTCGAATCCCATCGCCTGATGGAGCGCGACGCTCGCGGGATTTGGCAGCGCGATTCCGGCAAACGCATTGAAGTAGCCCTGGGCGGCCAGGATCGCGAACAGCGATGTATAGAGACCGCGGCCGATGTGACGACGGCGATGGTCTTCGGCGATGTAGACAGACGTATCGACCGACCACTGATACGCGCCACGGACCCGATGTCTGGTGGCGTAAGCGTAACCGGCGACCTGCCCGTCCACATCGCAGACGAGCCACGGATATGACCGCAGCGTCTCCGCGATACGCCGCGTCATCTCATTTCCGTCCGGCAGGATCGTCTCGAACGAGAACGCGGTCGCGGCAACGACCGGGCGATAGATCTCCGCCACGGCTGCGCCATCATCGTGTGTCGCCAATCTGATTTGGACAGCCACGCACGTCTCCCGAATCAATCAGCAGAGACAGCGCCCGACGCAGAATCGTCCAGCGAGGCCGTCTGGCGATACGGCGTCAGTCGCGAACGACATGACGATGCCACCGAGCACCCAGGCAATCCTGGCCGTCGCTGACGCCGGTGGATGCTGGCGCAGCATCAGCCAGGCC
Organism: Vicinamibacterales bacterium; assembly: GCA_036565925.1. Taxonomy (GTDB): domain Bacteria; phylum Acidobacteriota; class Vicinamibacteria; order Vicinamibacterales; family UBA2999; genus Gp6-AA40. The sequence continues at coordinate 6,215 of DATCXH010001105.1, read as the reverse complement.
ATCACCGTCCATTCGAGCACGCGCAACGGGGTGTAGATGGCGAAGTACAGCACGTCCAGGCTGCTGCGATCAACTGAACCAACCGCAAGGAACACCAGAATGCCGAACCCCAGACCAAGTAGCCAACGGACAGCGCCGAAGCCGAGCGCCGGATGCACCGACGTTGCCTGGCTCCCGAGCAGTCGCAGGCCGACGTAACACCACGACGAGTAGACGAGGTATTTGGCGATCGCGTAGAAGACCATGGCAGCTGCGGTCTCTACGATCGCGGGACTAAATGGTCGGTGAGCACCGGCAAATAGGGCACCCACGGACCAACTTCGTCTCCATACTGCTTGGCCATCACACGGACGGTCTGTGCAATGTGTCCGAGGTCATGGACCACCCAGGCCGCCAGCAGTTGACGAAGTGTCACTGCGCCGAGCCCTGGATGCTCGCCCGGGAGATCCAGCTCGTGTGCGGTCAACCCCCAGGAGCGCAGCACATCGAGGTTCTCGGCGCGCAGCCTGGCGAATTCGTCGAGCAGCGATTGAAGCGTCCGATTGACGTTGCGTGCTCGATGTCTGAAGCGATCGTATGGCTCGAACCGGATACGGTCCCCGCGCGCGAGAATGAGGCGCGCGCGAGGCATCCAGTCCGTCTCCTCACCGTCGATCAGATGTCCAACGACATCAAACGGGCTGAACGTGTCCGGGCCCTCGTTGCCGCGGATCCATGAGTCGGCGAGGCCACCGAGCATCGACTGCAACACTGCTGGCGTACGTGCCAGTACGTCGATCGATTGATCCCGGTCAAAAGTCATGGCATCCCATGATGCCACGTCGTCGCGGCCTGGATCAGACCTGGAGTTCGATGATCTCGTGTGAGATGTGCGACGCGTTCACTTCGATTCGCGCCACGGCGATTGGCAGCGTGAAGCGGCGCGGGCCGGCGCTGCCGGGATTCAAGTACAGCACTTCGTGACGTACTTGCGCATGCGGACGGTGCGTGTGGCCGGAAATGACGGCAGAAAATCCGGCGGCTTTGGGATCGAGACCGAGATCCATCAGGTTGTGGAGCACGTAGAACTGTGCACGGCCGACCTCGACGACTTCCGTCAACGGCAGCTTTTGCGCCCATGGGCTCGTATCAATGTTGCCGCGCACCGTGAAGGTCGGCGCAATCTCGCGCAGTCGATCGAGAATTTCCGAGTCGCCGACGTCGCCCGCGTGGATGATCACATCCGACCCGTGCAGCGCGGCGACAGCTTCGGGACGAAGCAGCCCGTGCGTGTCGGAGATCACTCCGACCACGATGCGCGATGGATTGGCCATTCGCAGCTGAGTGGTGCACGGATCGCGCCAACCGCACAAGGGCGGATACCCGTGGCATCAACTCGTGAGTGTCCCCGCCCGATCGCAGTGAGCGAGACCGAGCGCATCGCACGCATTCGAAAATTGTGATCGCAGTCAAACGCGGCACGCGATCGGTGAGACGTGTGCGTTATCGCGTCACAGACGTGTCATGGCTGTGGCGGAGCATGTGGAGCGGCGCGAACCGCGCCCACGACGAACCCGATTAGACCGGCGAGCGGCCCGAGCACGAACGCGCCGGTCATCGCGGCTTCTATCGATCGGTCGTGCGTGTTCGATGACAGGAGCGACACGAGAACACCGCCACCGAACGCACCGACCAGATACGCAGGAATTGCCCACAGCACGCCACACCCGACACGACGCAGCATCACTGTCTCAATCGATCACACCCGATTAGGGTACCGATCACCCGCGGCACCTAGATCACAGCAGAGAGCCAATGCATCACGTTCAGCACGAGCTGGAAGTTCTGCTCCGAGCCGCGCGCATTCATGCCTACGGGCCGGCGATCCGGACCGGCGATCTGTGCCGTGAACAACGCCGGGTCGCCGAAGAACGCGGCCCGGCCCATCTCGACACGCATCACGGCGCCCAGTACCGCGCCGTCCGTTGTCACGAGCAGAGGTTCAGCCTCGTCAGGCATTCGCATCGTGAGACCGGCGAACACTGTGATGCTCGCCGGCGATTCCTTCGCATGACGTCCTCGCATGATCGCGTGCGGACGCAGTGTCTTGTCCGCGACGCGAAATCGGCCTGCCCTCGCGGGTGCATCGATGAAGTTGACGCCGAACGATGCGGCCAGATCAGCAACCGCAGCCGACGAGTCCGGATCGGTGATGAGCAGGAGGCGACCTCCTTCAGCCACCCAGCGACGCATCGCTTCCGCGACGATACGAGAACGAGGAGCTGCGATGACCAGGATGCGGCAGTCGGCGGGCACCGCATCACCTGACTGCGGTTCGGTTACTGTGACCACGCGGACGACGTACCCGTCGCGGCGGATTAGATCCTGAAACGGCCAGAGGCCGTCGTTCGATGTGTAGAAGTTGTCGTGCGACTGATCGACGCACACGACGGGTCCGGTACCGATCGCGTAGGCGCGGTCTTCGATCATCGGCTGGAAGGCGCGATCGGGCATCTGCTGCGCCGCTACTGCCGCAGCCAGCCAGGCGACGAGAGCGCTAGATCCTCGCCGGCTGAGCAACCGTCCGCTCCGACACCACATTGCCGGTATTCAAGGTTGTCGCCGGCTCGAACAGGAGCACGTGCACTTCGTCGATCGCGACGGGGCGATGCTCGACGCCGCGCGGCACGATGAGGAACTCACCTTCCTCGAGCGGTACGTGCCGATCGCGGAACTCCATCGTGAAACGGCCCTTCACGACGAGGAACAGCTCGTCCTCGTGCTCGTGGTGATGCCAGACGAACTCGCCCTGGAACTTCACGAGCTTCACGTGCTGGCCGTTCAGCTCGCCGACGATCTTCGGGTCCCAGTGCGTACCGAACAGCGACAGCTTCTCGCGAAGGTTGACGCGTTCAATCATCGGCACATGAGGTGACAGTATTCATGTGCCGACATTAGCACGCGCAGGAGGTCGCTCCGCTTCCCACTTCAGGTCGCTGGCGAATGCGGAGAACACCGAACGGAAGTCAGGCAGGACACGCGCGATCAGCGGCAACATCGCACGGGAGAAGCGTTCGTCCATGACAAAGTCGGTCGAGCCGTCGGACCGCGGCCGCAGGACAAAGGTGCGAACGCCTTTGAAGATTGAAGCGAAGCCACCGGTCCACGTCATGCGCTGATTCGGTGTGACCCCGGACACACGCGGCGTGAACGTTCGCTCGGTCCCGGGAACGTGAAGCCGCAGTCGCGCGCCTTCACGGATTTCTCCCTCGATCCGCGCGATCGTCGAGTTCCAGCGCGGGAAGTCTTGAGCATCGGTCAGGATGTGCCAGATGGTCGGAGCCCCGGCGCGAATGTTCACCTCGACGCGGCAGACGAGCCAGAAAACGTGACGGATGAGTGTGACTGCCGGCTCGCGATGAGGTTTCTCATCTATGACTGGTAAAGCATCCATGCCGCGACCGTACAACGGTGCGTCGCGGGACGGATTGGTGGCAGCTTAATCGCCGATCAGAATCGCCTCACGCATGGACGATGCGTCCCGTGCGAAGCACGGCTGTCAATTCGCGCGTCAGCTGCTCCACGAGCTCCGGCCGGCCGTGAAATGCGGCAGGCGTGTTGTGAAGCAACGCCACACGCAGATCTGTACCCTGCCCCGTCATCACCACACTCTGAATCGCATTCACCGCCGGATTCAGCTCGGCCGCTCCGGGCGGCGTCATGCCAACGACGGCACGTAGAAGCAGGACACCGGCGCCAAGCTCGCGCACTTCACGGACCTTGGCGACGTAGGTCGCCGTGCGATGGTTCCTGAAGATCGCGCGAATCGTCGCAACGATCTCCTGCCGGCCGTTCATCGTTGATCCGTCAAACCCAACCGAGCTGCCATCGTCGGCGAAGACCGCGCCAAAGGCGTCCGCGTCGTGATCGTTCCATGCGCGAAGGAGTCGCTCGTACAGCGCGAGGGCCTGGCTATGTGTGTTCGGACCCATCGTGGATAGGCTACCCCGTTCTGGCTGCCAGTCGGACTTACTTGGCGTTCACTTTCGGAATCGTTCCGTCCTGCATCGCCGCCTGCCAGGCGAACGTGGCCATGACGATGGCCGATTGCTTCAGCGCATCTTCGGTCATGCGCTCGGGATAGTCGGCGTTCGTGTGACGCGTGCGTTCGTCGTAGGCGGTGAAGTCCTTGATCACATTGAAGCCAGGCAGTCCGGCCTCATTGAACGGCACGTGATCGGTCGAGCCAATGCCTTCGATGATATTGCGCGTCGCACCGAGATCCTTCACTGGCTCGAGCCAGCGATCGAAGATCGCCTTGGCCTGCGCATTCCCTTCCATGTAGAAGCCAAGTGTCTTGCCGCTGCCGGGGTCGTCGTTCAGATATACGAAGAGCTGATTGCGAGCGGCCGGCGTCGCGTAATGTTGCGCCACGTGGGCACGCGCGCCGAGCAGTCCCTGCTCTTCACCGCTCCACAACGCCGCGCGTATCGTCCGTCGCGGTTCGCCGCCGATCGCACGCAGGATGCGCATCGCTTCCATCACCGCCACAGCGCCGTCGGCGTTGTCAGTGGCGCCACTTGCGGTATGCCACGAATCGAGGTGCCCGCCGACGAGCACAACCTGATCGCGCAACGCCGGATCGCGTCCGGGGATCTCGGCGATGACGTTGTAGCTGTTGCGATCCTCCTCGAAGTAGCGCGTCCGCAGTTCGACGCGCAGCGATACCGGACGTCCTTCCGCGGCCAATCGCGCGATCACGTTGTATTGCTCACCGGCCACGACGATCGTGGGCACCGCGTCGCTGGGAGTGGTGCGAGACCCGGTGACGCCCACAGTGCCATCCCGGTACGCGCTCGGCCGAAGTGCGACGGCGACGCCCATTTTCTTGAGCAGATCGGTCAGGTCGTTGATCGATGGTGATCGCCGTGGCCCCGGGAGTGGCGGGTTGCCCGTGGCGACCGAACGGTCGTCGAGCCCCGGCTGTGGGCGGTCGCGAACGACGAACTCCGCCTGCGGAAGATGCGTGAGGACGATGGCACCGCGAAGCTGACCAGCCATGGCTTCAATCTGCGCGGCGGACTTGTCGCCGATGTAGACGACGCGTCCGCTGATCGCGCCGTTGGTTGATGGAGACCAGGCGTCGGCGTAGGCGATGAGCGGCATGTACCGCGGTTCGGTCATTGCCACTGACACGTGTTCGAGCTGCCAGCCGCGGCCGAATTCGTAGGGCTCGAGATGCGGATTGGTGAGGCCCCATTCCGTGAAGCGGTCGCGTGCCCAGCGTGCGGCCTGCATGTGGGCCGGGGATCCGGTGAGGCGCGCGCCGATCTCGTCGGTGAGCGTGCGATATAAGGCGAGTGCGCGTGAGCGCTGCAGACCCTCTGCTCTGATGCGCGCCACCATGTCCCCGCTATCACGTTGCTGTCCGGCGGCAAACGCGGCTCCGATCAGCAGCATCGAGATGACACCAAGAACCAGTGGACGTTGCATCGTCAATCTCCGGTAAGGACCAGATGTGTCTGGTCATTCCGGTGAGAGTCTATCGAAAGTCAGCTCGAGGTCGATCTCGTCCTCTCGGGCGCGGTCACCACAAAACCATGACGCTCGTAAAACCGCAGCGCGCGATTGAGCCGAAACGTGTGCAGCCGGATGGGCAAGCCGACCATCCGCGCTCGTTCGATCTCGTGCAGGAGCAGGAACGATCCCAGTCCACGGCTCTGAAACCGCGGGAGAACGACGAGCTCATTCACTCGGACGTGGTCGTGGTGAATTGACGAGGAGATCGTGCCGAACGCAGCCGCTCTCTCGACGGCTGATTCGTCACGACGACATCGAATAGCCCGAGCTCCTGCGGCCAATCGGCATCCCTGAAGTTGCGATGTTCCGCCGATCCCGTTCGTCTACCCGATACATCGCGTGTCTACACGCTCTTAGAGCGGCTCGAGCAGTTCGAGACGGTTCCCGAAGGGATCGAACACATATACCCGGTCGAACCCATCGAGTGGTTCGTCTGTCATTGGAGGGAAACCGGCAGCCGCACACCGTTCGAACAGTTTCGCAAGCTCTCTGACCAGAAACGCAGGATGCGCTTTCTTGTTCGGATGAAACTCCGGATCGACACCGAGATGCAGTCGCAGCGAACCGCCGCGCAACCACACGCCACCACGCTTGGCGAGGTGCGGCGGCTTCGCTTCTTCGATCAATCCGAGGACGTCGCAATAGAAGGCGCGCGC
>DATCXH010001258.1:0-9728 GCA_036565925.1 Vicinamibacterales bacterium | reverse complement strand
CCGCCCCCACCGCCGCCCCCCAAGCCTGCGGAAGTGAAGCCGGTGGAAGTCGTGAACCCGAATGCGGCCCCGACCGAGCCGCCCAAGGAAATCAAAGCCGAGCCCGTGGACACCAACTTCGAACGCGCTGGCGTTGAAGGTGGTGTGCCTGGAGGCGTTGTTGGTGGTGTCGTTGGCGGATTGCCGGAAGCCCCACCCCCGCCCCCACCCCCGACCCAGCCCGTTCGCGTCGGTGGTCAGATCAAGCAGCCGACCAAGACGAAGAACGTCGCGCCCGTCTATCCGCCGATCGCGCAGTCCGCCCGCGTGCAGGGCGTGGTGATCATCGAGGCGATCATCGGACCAAACGGCAAGGTGCAGGACGCCAAGGTGTTGCGTTCGATTCCGCTGCTCGATCAGGCCGCGCTCGATGCGGTCAGACAGTGGGAATTCACGCCGACACTGCTCAATAACACGCCGGTGCCTGTCATCATGACCGTCACCGTGCAGTTCACGCTTAGTTAATCGTCACGCGGACATAGACAGGCAGCCCCTGTCCTTGTCCGGCTGACGCCGGACACTACGAACAGGGCGATTGCGGAGGATGCAGTAATGGGAGCTCGGAAGATGCGTCAGGTAGGTCGGATCGCGTGTGGAGCCGTCGGTGCCCTCTTGCTCAGCACGCCAGCGTTTGCGCAGGAAGGCGGCGGCGGCCTCGACCTCATCGACATGTTCAGTCAGATGGGCCCGTTGGCGTGGGGCGTGGCCATCATCCTGTTCATCATGTCGTTCTGGTCGGTGGGTATCGCGATCGAGCGCATCTACACCTACAACCAGGCGCGCAAACAATCGAAGCTGTTCGCCCCGCAGGTCGCCAAGCATCTGCGCGACGGCCGCCTCAAGGAAGCCATCGCATTGTCGGCGTCCAAGGACTATCGTTACAGCCACCTCGCGAAGGTCGTCCTCGCCGGCCTGCAGGAGTATCAGTTCCAGCAGGAGAGCGGTACGAGCCTCAATCGCGATGACGTTCTGGACACGGTGCGCCGCTCGATTCAGCGCGCCTCGGCTCTCACCACCAACGACCTGAAGAAGGGCGTCAACACGCTCGCCACCATCGGCTCGACGGCACCGTTCGTCGGACTGCTTGGCACGGTCGTCGGCGTCATCAACGCGTTCGTCGGTATCGCGTCGACCGGGTCGGGCGGTATCGCGGGCGTGTCAGCCGGTATTGCAGAAGCGCTCGTCGAAACCGCGCTTGGTCTGTTCGTGGCGATTCCTGCGGTGTGGTTCTACAACTACCTGACCAGCCGCCTCGAGTACTTCAACGTCGAGATGGACAACTCGTCGTCGGAGCTCGTCGATTACTTCATCAAGAAGACGGCGTAGTCACACGCGTCTGGAGATCTGAATTATGGCAGTTCAACTAGGCGGGGGCGGCGGAGTCAAATCCGACATCAACGTCACGCCGCTTGTCGACGTGATGCTGGTGCTGCTCATCATCATGATGATCGTGGCGCCTCTGCTCCAGCAGGGTGTGAGCGTCAAGCTGCCGGTCGCGACCAACACCTCTGAGAAGCCTGACACGCAGGATCAGACGGTGCTCGCGATCGACTCGAATCGCCGCCTCTACCTGAATGCGGTGCCGGTGCTGAAGGACGATCTGCAGCGTCGCGTCACCGATATTCTCGAGAACAAGAAAGACCGCATCGTGATCATCAAGGCTGACGAGGACGTCGAATACAGTGCCGTGATGGACGCGATGGACGCGCTGCGCGCGGCCGGTATCGAGGACATGGGCCTCATCACCGATCCACGTCGTGGCGGACCCGCGGCGGCGGCGAACAGGGGAGGCGAATAATGGCCGCCCACCAGCACCACGGCGCCGAACGGGTCTTTAAGGGCAAGATCCCGCAGGCGACTGCGGACATGAACATCACGCCGATGATCGACGTGCTGCTCGTGCTGCTGGTCATCTTCATGGTGACCCTGCCACTCAATCAGCGCGGGCTCGACGTCAACCTGCCGGCTGAAACACAGCAGCCCAAGCAGTCCACGCCCGACATCAGCCAGATCGTGTTGAACTACACGGCTGACAAGAAGCTCTCGATCAACAACCGAGACGTGACGCTGAGCGAGCTCGAGTCGACGCTACGCACCATCTTCGAAGAGCGCCAGCAGAAGACGATGTTCATCATGGGCGCAGGCAGCCTGCGCTATGGCGAGATCGTCGAAGTCATCGACGCCGCCAAAGGCGCCGGTGTCGAGAAGGTCGGCATCGTCACCGAAGGTATGCGCAAAGGATCTTAGGGCCAGCGTACCTATACGAACCGGAAACACGAAGGCCGTCCTCGTCGGACGGCCTTTTCGCTGTACGGCGTTTGCGAGACACGTAGAAGCGGATCTTGAGATCCGCCTGGAGCGTTGTCTTCAGACCCGCCTGACTATTTCAGCATCGTGCTCGCAACCGCCGGGTCTCCGTCGTTGCGCGCGGGAGTGATGCCAAGTGCGCGTGCCAGTGCGTCGTAGATGTGGATGTTCTCGAACGCCGGGAGTACCACGCCGCTCTTGAACGATGGACCCGAGGCGATGAAGATGCCTCGCATCGACGTCGCCTCACCCGGATCGTAGCCGTGCTCGCCGCGTGGGCCCGTCTGACCTCTCGCGACCCGTTCCCGCAACGTCGCCCTCGGCAAGACCTGCCAGCCTTCGTCGACGACGCCGACAATTGGCGGGATGCGCGGGTGATCGCGATAATGCCAGCGCTCGGGCGTTTCCGCCTTGCGGTAAATCTTCAGACGAGGATGAGCGTTCACGAGGCTCTTATAGACGGCATCTTCGCGACCAGGCTTGGGAAAGAGTCCCAACGTCGGGTTGATGTCGATGACCTCCACATCGTCAGTCGAGATGTAGTCGTCGATCACGATCACGCGGTTGGTACTCGTCTCCGCCATTCCATGATCCGAGACAACGACGATGTTGACCTTGCCGGTCAGGTGGCGCCGCTCGAGGCCGCGCATCAGGCGGCCGAGGTACCCGTCAGCACGGCGGACCGCTGATCGAACGGCGTCGGAGTTCGGCCCGTTGTTGTGGCCGGCGGCGTCCACGTCACTGAAATAGAGCGTCAGCAGCGACGGCCGTCGTCCCGCCGGCAGATCGAGCCATGACAGCACTTGATCGACGCGGTTGTTACCGGGCAGGCTCGAGTTGAACGGCGCCCAGAAGTTCGGACGGTGGCCCTCAATCGGCGCCTCCGAGCCCGGCCAGAACATCGCCGCCGACAACATCCCGCTACGCTGAACCGATACCCAGATCGGCTCGCCGCCCCACCACATCGCGTCGCCGTTCTCGACGCTATTGCTCATCGACAGACGGCGTCCGGTCGGCGGGTCCTTGATCGTATTGGCGACGATGCCGTGGTGACCAGGGTACAGGCCAGTCACGATCGAGTAGTGGTTCGGAAAGGTCTTGGACGGATAGCTCGGTATCAGGTCTGCGCTGACCCCGGTTGCCGCCAGCCGGTTGATGTTCGACGGCGAATACGTTATGCGGTAATCAAACCGGAACCCGTCGAACGAAATGAGGATGAGAGTGGGATTGGAGTTCTGTCCGAGCAGAACCTGCGCGCGGCTGACCCCAAGAGCGAGGCAGAGGAGCAGGAGGAGGACTGCCCGGCGGTTCATCGGCTGAGAGTGTAATCGAAAGGGCTGGCGGGTCTAAGAAAGCAAGACCCGCCCTACGGGTGATCCACGAGGTCCGTGATCGACAGCCGTAGGGCGAGTCCTGTTTTCCAGGACCTGCCGGACGATCAATTGAACGAGTAACGGAAGCTAAGGAGGAACTGATACACGTCGCTGTTCGTCGCCGAGACGCTCGTGTTCGACTGGAACGTCTGTCTTACCAGCTCGTTGTTGACCACGGCCAACCGGTAGCTGGCGCGTCCCTGGGCGTCGGCCGCAGGATTGGTCAGGATCTGGGCGCCGTTTGCGGCGGTCGTTGCCACCACCACGCGCTGACTGACGCCCCAGTTGTGGTTCAACAGATTGCCGAAGTTCGCCATGTCGAATCGGATTTGGCCGGCGTTCCGCTTGCCGCCGATGTTGCGGAAGATGTCCTGCATGATGCTCAAGTCCATCCGGTTGAACATCGGCATCCACTGGCCATTGCGTTCGGCGTACTGACCACGATGGCTGCGCAGGTAGCCGTCCTGCCGAATGTATGCCTCGAAGGCGTCCGCTTGTTCGGCGGCGGTAAACACGCGGCCGTTGGTATGTGTGAACTGGACGAAGTTCATCTCCGACGTGTCACGCGGGATGTAGATCAGATCGTTGCCGGAGAAACCGTCGCCGTTCATGTCGCCGCTGAATACGTAGCTCATCTTGGTGGTGAAGTTCTGCGTCGTCGGCCGCGCTTCCCAGAACGCCGATACAGTCGTCGCACCAAAGTTGAAGTACGACCGCGAGTACGATGCCTGCACGAACAGGCGATGCCCCTGCGAGTAGGCGGAGGATGCGACACCCGGATTATTCGGGTCGTGAGAGATCTGGTTGTTCGCGACCGACGAGAAAGCCGTTGATCCGGGATCGATCGTGCTGTTGCCCTCGCCGTAGCTGTAGGCGCCGCGGACTGAGAGGCCGTGGTACAGGGTCTTGGAGAGGCTTCCGGACAGGTTCCACGCCGATCCGACACTCTGGTTTCCCATCACCAACGCGCTGGTGATGATGTTGGGCGACGTGTTGTTGATGCGGTTCGCCGTCCAGCGCGGGCGGTTGTCCACGCCGACGAACGCGGTTTGCGCTGCCGGCAGGTTGGCGTTGATGTAGGAGACACCGTTGATGTCCTTGCTGTAGAGGAATTCGCCGGTCGCTGTGATACCCCCCGGCAACCGGTGATCCACACCGAGGTTGGTTCGCCAGACCTGCGGGAACTTGAAATCGGATTCAGTCACGTTCAACTCGAAGCTGCTCGCGCCCTGTCCCGTCACGTTGGTCGGCTTGTGGCGATTCGGATCCGGACTAAACGGATAGATGCTCGGATCGCAGGTCGGCTGGATACACGAAATCTCCCCAATCAACACGCCTGTGTTGCCAAGCTGGTTTGAGATCCACACGTAGAGCGGGGGACCTGTGAATGAGCCCGTGCCCACGCGCACCTGAGTGCGCTGCGCTCCGCCGACGTCCCAGTTCATCGCCACACGCGGCGACCAGAGCACCCTCGTGGCGGGCATCTCGCCTGTCTTGTACTGCACCGGGTTCCCGTCCTGATCGCGGAACGTCAGTGCGTCCGCCTTGTCGTTCTTGTAGGCGGTGTTCTTGAACGCGGAAATATCGAATCTGAGCCCGGCGGTCACGGTGAGATCACGCCTGGGTCGCCACTCATCCTGCGCGTAGCCGCCGCTGTACCACACATCGAGTTCCTGCAGAGGCTTCTCGAGGTTCGGCACGTTCGAGTACCGGACCTTGAAGCTGCGCAAGGCGCCCGGAACAGCTGTCGTTCGATTCGGATTCGCCAGAGCGGCATTGGCTTCGGCGTAGAAGTCGGCCAGCGAATTGAAGGTGTAGTTGCTCTGCGGGCAGCAGCTCCAGAACACGTTGTCCGAATGGTATTTCTGAGTCGAGAAGCCAAAGGTCAGCGTGTGGCGCGACGTGAACTTCAGAAAGCTGTCCTGCAGCTGAAACGTGTGGTACTTCAGCTCGTTTTGGACCGTAAACGGTTCGGACCCAAACGAGGTGTATGCGGTGTTGTCCTGCAAGATGTCCACGAAGGGGAAGAGGTCGCCGAGCGGCTTGCGGCTCTCGTCGTTGGTCGTGTAGCCGGTAATCAGACTGTTGGACATGCTCGAGCCGATCACCGAATTCCACTCACCGATACCCGACTTGATGTTCTCGAGAATCGAGTAGGTAGTGCTACTGAACGCGAGAAACGATGTTGAGAATGGCGATCGGCCCACACCGGCGGACGACGAGCTCGAGGTGTAGTTGTCGGAGCTCGAATCGAGCTGGTTGTAGCGGAAGCTGATTTTGTTGTTGGTGGTGAGATTGAAATCGGTTCTGAGCAGGTAGCGCTTGGCCGGCGTCAGGTCGGTGAGATCGGCGAAGGTGCCTGGGTTGAACCGAAAGTTCGACTGCAAGAACGAACTCAGTGCAGTGAGATCGGACTGCAGCACGCGGGTCACGGTGCCAGCGACGGGTTCGCCGCCGGCGTTGGCGCGATATGTGGTCAGCGGCCGATTGTCCTCTTCGTTCTCGTAATTGCCAAACACGAACAACCGGTTCTTGACGATCGGGCCGCCGCCCCATACGCCTGTGTCGCGGAAGTTGAAGGTGCCAGGACTGACAGCCTGCCCTTTCGCCTCAGTGCCGACGAAATCCTCGTTTCGAAGCCGGTGATAGAACGACGCGGTGAACTGATTCGTTCCGCTACGGGTGACGGTGTTAACGGCGGCTCCGATGAAGCTGCCCTGCCGGACGTCGAATGGCGCGACACTGACCTGCACTTGCTCGATCGACTCGAGCGAGATCGGCGCCACATTGGTGCGCTCACCGGGCGCTGAGCCGAGACCGAACGAGTTATTGAAGAAGGACCCATCAACGGTCATGTTGTTGAGGCGATTGTCCTGACCGCCAAACGAACCGGACGCGCCTGCCTGCGGCGTCAAACGCGTGATGTCACCGATGCGGCCCGTGAGCGTGGGAAGCGTCGCGATGTCCACGCGGCTCACCGCTGTTGCGGCGCCGGTGCGGCTCGAGCTGAAGACGGGGTCAACAGTCGCCGAGACTGTCACGGTCTCCTGCACCTGCACGCTCCGCACGTTGAACACAAGATCGGAGGTAACACCCAGCGTCACCTGCACGTCTTCCTGCGTTTGCGGTTCGAAGGCCGTGCCCGCGTTGCCGCTGTATGTGACGGTCACGCTGTATGGACCGCCAACGCGCATACCGGGAATCGTGAACCTGCCGTCGGCGCGAGTTACGGTCTCGTAGTTGGTGCCTGATGGCAGGTGGATGGCGATGACGGAGGCGCCCTGTATAGGCTGCTTCTGCTCGTTGGTGACGATGCCGTTCAGAGCGCCGGTGGTCACACCCTGGGCGAATGCCGGGCCGTCGGGCCACAGCGTCGCCAGTGAAAGCGCCACCAGGGCGAGAGTCCGAGTACTACGCATCATCAAGGTCAACACGCGCTTCATTGAGTCAACTCCAAACACTTGTACGTCCGAAATCCACCGGACCCCGCGCTCCAACATGTGAATGTGCAAACCGGAAGGCCCAAACATACTAAGCGCAAGTTACGGATCGGTAAAAGGGCAGATGGCCGTGCGGCGGCCGAAAAAGCAAAAAGGGCGGTTTCCCGAAGGAAAACCGCCCTTTTCTTACAAAAGCGTGAGTGCTTACTCGCCGGCGCCGGCCCGCTGTTTCTTCTGGATTTCGGCTGCGCGGTCGCGGTACTGATCGGCTTCCTTGAGCAGCGCCTGCTGCTTGGCGGGATCTTTCTCGAGATTCGCCTGTACTCGGAGCAACAGATTCTTGTAGGTGAGCGCCTCGGGATAGTCCGCCTTCAGTTTGATGGCCTTGTCGATCGCCTCGTTGCCGGCCTGGACGAACTTGATCTTGTCGGCCTGCGGCGTCGTGAAGTCGCGATAGGCCTTTTCCCAGTAGTAGGTGGCGATTGTGTAGTACGCCTCGGGATTGTTCGGTTCCTTTTCGGCCCGGGCGTGCAGCGCTTCCATCGTCTTGTCGAACTCGCCCTGACGGTTGTAGAAGGCGGCTAACGTGACATAAACGCCGGCGTCGTTCGGCTTCATGTCGCGGGCCTTGACGAGGAGCTCCTCGGCCTGGGCGTAGTCGCCGTTCTCTTCGTAGATGCGCGACAGATAGGTGTAGTTGCTCGGCTCACTGGGATCGAGCTGAATCATGTTGCGCAGGATCGGCTCGGCCTGCGACGGATCGTTCAATTTGTCGGGACCATAGGCGGCCACGAGATACTCCATCGCGAGCTTCTTGATCTTCGGGTCCTTTTCGACCTCGGCCGACTTCTTGTAGTTGGCGATGGCCTTGGTCAGCATCGCGTCGTTGTTGGGTTCACCGCGCCGCGCCGGACGGAACTGGTTGTCGTAGCTATTGGCAAGGAAGAAGTACGAATAGGTCAGGGTCGGATCGGCGGCGACGGCTTCTTCATACTTTGCCGCGGCGGCCTTGTAGTCCTGCTGCTGGTACAGCTGATTCGCGTCCTTGAACGCCATCTTGGCCTTCAGCATCCGTACCTGACTGCATCCTGCCGTGGCCAGACCAAGCGTCGCGATCAGCGCGCCAAGGGCCATCCGTGACGAAAACTTCCGCATCACTCAATCCCCCCTGCAATCCTTGCCACGCCATGCCGCAAAAGGCGAAGGCGGGCCTTCGAAGCCGCGTGTTTCAGGCCCCGCGAGCGGGCCAGTATAGTGATCCGTTTTCGGGCCAGTCAAGACTTTCGGCCCGGCCCGCCCGTAGCACAGTGCTGGCTTTGCGCTTCGCGCATGCCAGCCTGGCGCTTCGCGCGTGCGCGAAACGGCCTTGGCCGCCGTAGCGCGAAACGCGAAACGGCTATCATGAAGAATACCGCCCGTGTCACGACGTGGATAGACCCCGCGTCTGAGTAGTTAGACACCACCTTTCATGATTCGATTCGAAACGCTCCTGGAGAAAGTCAGGAGCTACAGTCCGGAAGCGGATCTCGAGCTCCTCAGGCGGGCGTACGTCTTCTCGGCCCTCGAACATAAAGGCCAGGTGCGTCACTCCGGGGAACCCTACCTCATACACCCGCTCGAGGTCGCGGATTCTCTGGCCGACATGAAGCTCGACGTGGTCGCTGTCGCCGCCGGTTTGCTGCACGACGTTGTCGAAGACACATTGACCACCCCGGAGCGCATTGCCGAGCTTTTTGGCCCCGAAATCGCCCACGTCGTCGAGGGCGTCACGAAAATCGGCGCCATTCCTTTCTCGTCGAGCGAAGAACGTCAGGCTGAGAACTTCCGCAAGATGCTGCTGGCCATGGTTGACGACATTCGCGTCATCCTGGTCAAGCTCGCCGACCGGCTGCACAACATGCGGACGCTCCAGCATCTGCCGGAAGAGCGCCGCGTCAAGATCGCCCAGGAGACACTCGACATTTACGCGCCGATCGCCAATCGGCTCGGCATGAGCAAGGTCAAGAACGAGCTCGAAGAGCTGTCGTTCAAGTATCTCGAGCCGAAGGCCTACGACGCCTTGCGCGCCAAGGTCGAGGCCAAGCGCAAGAGCGCTGAAGCGGTCATCGACGAGTTGACGAAGACGCTTCGCTCGAAGCTCGAGGACGCGCAGGTGCCGATCATCACGCTGGACGGCCGCATCAAGCGCCTTTACAGCATTCACAACAAGTTGAAGCGGCAGAAGATCGATCTCGATCGCGTGTACGACTTCGTCGCCCTGCGTGTGACGACGCAGTCAGTCAAGGACTGCTACGCCGCACTTGGCATCATCCACCAGACATGGTCGCCAGTGCCTGGTCGCATCAAGGACTTCATCGCGATGCCGCGGCCCAACGGCTATCAGTCCCTGCACACGTCTGTCATCAGCGAACACGGCTTTCCGTTCGAGGTGCAGATCCGCACCGACGAGATGCATCGCCGCGCTGAGGAGGGCGTCGCGGCGCACTGGAAATACAAGGAGGGACGCGTCGGCGATCATCGCGACGAGCGCTACTTCCAGTGGATGCGGCAGCTGCTCGAAGTACAGCAG
>DATCXH010000180.1:0-6329 GCA_036565925.1 Vicinamibacterales bacterium | reverse complement strand
CGCGAGTGCGACGCTAGCGAACAAGTTTATTTGTCCCAATACCAGACGAAGATCGCACCCTGCCCGCCAAAGCCGAACAAGTCGGTGCCGCCGGACGCCGACACTGACATGTTGATCAACCGATCTTTTCCAACGCCTGAGGCGAACTCGGTGGCTTCGGCGACCAGCTCGTTCCATTTCCTGGTTGAGCTGCTGAAGATCTTGCATTCCACTTTCGCGTTCATTGACGAACCTCCCAGGTCCGGCTGAAGCCGGACACTACACACGTCTCAAGATCCGGCAAAAGCCGGACGCTACACACGTCTCCGCGTCCAGCCAAAGCCGGACACGACATCCGTCATGGTTTAGGAACGCGCAGCGTGGCGCTGATCATCGCGCTGCCGCTCGCCACGTAAATGAGCGCCAGCGGATGCAACATCCACGGACCGATGTGAACGACACCGAACCAGATGCGATCGCCAGTGCGATCCAATGCGAATGCCACCGCCCACATGCCCACGATCGCAATCGTCGTTGGAATGGGCGTGCCCTCGAAGTATTTCACCTTGCCGGTCTTCGCGTCGGCGAGTGCTGACGCGGTGACATTGAAGCGCGCCAGACGGCTGACGCCGCAGACGACCAGATATGTCAGACACAACACGTCCCAGCCTCCGCGTAAACCCAGGGTGTAGCCGATGACTGCAGGCGCCACGCCGAAGGAAATCACATCCGCGAGTGAATCGAGATCGCCACCGAGGACCGACTGGCGGCTCTTGAACGTGCGCGCGACGATGCCGTCGAGGATGTCGCAGACCAGCGCCGCCGGCAGGAGGACGAACGCATACCAGAGCAGACGCGGATTGCCGCTGGCCAGGTAATCGAGACACAGAAAGATCGCGATCGTCCCACAGGCGGCGTTCCCGATCGTCAACGCGTCGGCGGCGGTGTACGACCGCAGCATGGACAGATGTCCCCGTGAGTCGGCCATGCCGGAAAGGATATATCGACGTAGACTTGTGCCCATGAATAGACGCGCACTCGTGAGCCTTGTCACAGTGTTATTGCTGATTGGTGTCGTTGCCGCCCAATCCAGGAAGCCGGCCGGCACGAATCACAGCGGCAACGCCTTTCGGTTCAACAAGGTCAGGGAGGGCGTCTATCACGCCGTCGGCACCGGCTCACTGGCCGTCGTCGGCAATTCGTCGGTCATCGTCAACGACAACGACACGATCATCGTGGACGACCACGTCTCACCCGCCGCCGCATGGGTGCTCCTCGAAGAAGTGAAGACGCTCACCAAAAAGCCGGTGACGACGGTGATCAACACGCACTTTCACTTCGATCACGCACACGGCAATCAGATATTCGATCCCACGGTGCAGATCATCGGACACGAGTTCACGCGGCAGATGTTGCTCGGGAATCCGCTTGCGATGCCGCTCTATCAGGGCTACCTCACTGGCATGCCCCGACAAATCGAGACGCTGCGCAAGCGCATCGCGGACGAGAAGGATCCGGCGGCGAAGGCCAAGCTGCAGGCACAGCTGCAGGTAACGGAGAACAACTACGCATCGCAGAAGGAACTGAAGCCGACGCCGCCGAATGTCACGCTCAGCACGGAGATGACGCTGTTCCGTGGCGATCGAGAAATTCAGATTCGGTATCTCGGCAAAGGGCACACCGCCGGCGACATCGTCGTGTTCCTGCCCAAGGAACGTGTCGTGATGACCGGCGACTTTCTCACGTCGGGACTGTCGAACATGAGCGATTCGTATCCCGACGAATGGGCCACCTCACTCGACGCGCTGAAGAAACTCGATTTCGAGACGGTGCTGCCCGGCCACGGTGACGCGTTTACCGATCGCGCGAAGATCGACTACTTCCAGGCGTATCTGCGCGACGTGTGGAGAGAGACGAGCCGGCTCAAGAAAGAGGGCGTGTCGGCCGAAGAGGCCGCCAAGCGCGTGGACATGACCAAGCACAAGGGTCAGCTTCCGATCCAGGCGCCGGGAATTCCACTGCTCGCGGCGACACGCATCTACGATCTGCTCGACGGCAAAGCCAAATAAGTCGAAGGCGGGTCTGAAGACCCGCCTCTACGATTTACCGCGCGTGCTCGATGCCCTCCGCACACGCGAACTCTCGCAACTGGTCTTCCGGCGGACTGGTCATCTTGCGATAGGTCTTCACCGTCTCCCAAGGCTTTACGAGCGCCTTCGGATCAGTCACGGTGATCCGATCCTCGAGAATCCCGGGCGAGACGAAGCGAATTCGCTCACGTATGGTCATCTGGTCGCTGTGCGGCGTGAACCCTTCGATGTACGTGTTATCGCGCAGCGCCACGGTCTCGACGACGAGCGTGTCGCCTTCCCAGTGCCCGGTCGAATAGCCGGCATATGTCGGATCGTCGAGGATCGCCGCCGTCGGCTTGCGACCATCAAGATAGACACGTCGCAGCGCGTCGTTGAGCTCGCTGAAGAACGTGATCTTGTCCTTCGTCTGCATCACTTCCATGCCGTACGCCATGTTCATCATCGCGGGCATGCCCGGCGGCAAACACTTCGCGGTGTTGTCACTGTCTGATGACCCGGCGATGCGCGCCTTGCTCATCGCCTGCCATTTGGCCAGGTACTCGGGCGTGAGCTGCGGCGCAAGGGGCGCCCGCCCCTGTGATCCATCGGAGAGTGGCGCGGTGCGTGTGGGTGGTGGCAGCGGCTGACCAGGTGCCGGCGCAGCAGGACCGCCAGCGCGCGCCCCTCGTCCGCCGCCTCCAGCACCGAATGCGTTGATCGGACGATAGACGCCGGAGAAGTCGGGCGGCGACTGCGTCTGTGCCGCCGCCGGAGTCGATTGCGCGTATGCCGCCACCGAAAGAGCGAAGACGGTCAGGACCGTGAGGAGTGTTGGCGTCGTTCGCATGACTAATCTCCCGGCGGCGCGTTCGGCAGGATCTTGCCGTCGGCCAACGTCACGCGTGCGATCATGCCGACCTTGCTGCCATCCTTTGACGGACTGTAATGGACGGTCACCTTGTCCCCGGGCTTGAGGACGCTGCGAGACCACCCCGCTCGCAGCAACACGCCCGGAGCGCGCCCTTCCATCGCCCACTCCACTTTGCCGCCCTTGCCATCGTCCACGTCCACGATCAGCCAGGTGTGTGGGTTCGACCATTGCCACTCTTTCACCGTGCCCGTTGCCGTGAGCACCGTCTCGACGGCAAACGCCACGTTGCTGTGATGCGCCGAGACTGACGATCCGCCGAACTGCAGCGCGGTCACCACAGCGACCGCTCCGATGAGGCGTCCTTTCATAACAGCTCCTCGCGCTACGGCCTGCATTCGAAATTCTTCGCGTCCTGCGTGTCCCCGGTACCTTTGTAATGTGCGTGCTGCGGATACGCGCAGAGCGGACGACTGCGCCCTGGCAATGCGCGTCCGGTCGCAGTCACTGATGCCGGCGCAGTGCCCTTCTCGACCCAGTCGACCAGCGCTGTCAGCATGTCGAAGGTGTCGAGGGCGACCGGCCCGCCGCTGCAATGACCCATGCCCGGCGCCAAATACAACCGGCTCCAATTCATGACCTGCTCGGGACCACCGTTGGCTTTGGTCATCCGCTCGTAGTAGTCGATCGTGTCGAGCGCTGAGAACCACGGATCGCTCACGCCGTGAAAGAACATCAACTTGCCACCGTGATTCGAGAACGTATTCAGATTGGTCCAGCTCGATGTCGCGCTCAGCACGTCACTCGCACTCGCGGCTGCGGCCGCGGCTCGCGCGTCCACATCCATCGTTGTTGCCGTGAACGGCGGACCCACGGGATTGAGGCCACCGTGCAGCAACCCGGGTATCCCCTGTGTCGAGGCTATGCCGGTATCGAACATGAAACCGGCATACACCTGACGGCCTTTTGAGTCCTTCGGGCCGGCAAACCCCTTCTCGAGAGCGGTCGCCTGCTCCATCGTGAGGCATCCTTCAGTCTTGCCGGCACCGCACACCAGTGTCTTCGGATCGAAGCGACAGGCCTTGGTGTTGAAGATCATGTCGTCCTTCAGTCCGTCGTTCGCATCGCAGGCATTGATCACACCGTCGATGACCGCCTTCTTCTGCGCATCGGACAACGCAGCGCGCGGATCGACTTTGCCCGAGAGATCCTTCGCGGCGCCGGCGTTCAGCATCGTCGCGACCCACTCATCGCCGATCCCTGAGTATGCAGTGCGCATCGCTGGCGCGCCCGAGATGATGCCGTCGAAGAACGTCGGGTGACGCTGTGCCATCAGCATCGCTTCGCGGCCACCGGTCGAGCAGCCAGCGAAGTACGAGCGATCGGGCGCTTTGGCGTAATGCATAGCGATGATCTGTTTGGCGAGGACTGCGATGCGCCCTATCGCCTGATACGCGAAATCCAGCGCGGCCTGCTGTTCCTGCATAAAGCTCGCGTCGAATCCATTCTGGCCGGTGTGACCGGTGTCGGTAGATACGACCGCAAAGCCTCGGAGCAACGCGGGCGTCGTCCCGGCAGCGACGGCACCCAGCGGCAACTGGACGCTGCCGTTCAATCCTCCGCCACCCTGGAAAAGGAAGCGGCCGTTCCAGTCGCCCGGGAGCGCGAGCGCGAAACCGATGCCGTACGGTTTGCCGTCAGCACCAGTGCGACGATCGAGCACTCCGTCCAGGCGACAGTACGCCGGCAGCTTCATTGGGTTCGGCGCACCGCCACGACCAGCCGGCGGGCTCGACCCCTCGGGAAACCACTCCGCCTTGGTAATCGACAGCGAGACACCTGGAAGCTGCAACTTCGTGAGTGCCGCACAGGCAGCCCCATCGCGTCTCGTCTGCGCGTCAGAGGGCGCCGCGGCTGAGATCACGGCGGCGACAATCGCGGCGAGCGGAAGTGTGATACGCATGGTCGGGGATTATAGGCGGGTCATGCCTAAGCGGAGCGCGGGACTGCTGCTATTTCGTCGTCGAAATCATGAGCTCGAGGTACTGCTCGTACATCCGGGAGGGCCCCTGTGGGTAAAGAAGGACGAGGGCGCCTGGTCGATTCCGAAGGGCGAGATCGAAGACGGCGAGGATCCACTCGCCGCAGCCCGGCGCGAATTCAACGAGGAGTTGGGTTCTCCCGTGTCCGGCGAGTTCATCGAACTTGCGCCGATTCGTCAGGCCAGCGGCAAATTCGTCCACGCGTGGGCCGTTGAGGGCGACTTCGATCCGGCGACACTCACCAGTGGCCTGTTCAGCATGGAATGGCCGCCGCGATCAGGCCGTCAGCAGCACTTCCCTGAAGTCGATCGCGCCGAGTGGTTCACCGTCGACAAGGCGAAGCGGAAGATCAACAAGGCGCAGATCGCGCTGCTCGATCAACTCAGTTCTCGGTAGGCCGCTCGATGCGATCGACGACGACTACGTCCACAGGCCCGCGCCGTGGGTCGAGTCGAAGGCCGAGATCGTCGCGGAGCGCAGTCTCGAGCGACGGCGCGTCGGAGATACTGGCAGGGGGCGGGCCAACCAGCGCCCCACCCAACCCTTCTGGCGAAAAGATCACGTCGTAATCGAACTGTCCCGGGAGTTCGGTCTCATTGATCACCGGCCGTCGCAACACCGTCGACAGCTGTCTGGTGAACTCCTGCATGGTGATGCTGCGCGCGCTCATCCAGCCGGGCGCGACCATTGCGCCGCACCGTCTGCCAAGTGGTTCGTCCGTTTCGAGAATGATTCGAATTGGCGGGGCATTCGCGGCGCCAGGCGGAGGCGGTGGTGGTGGCGGTGGTATCGGAATGCCTTCGGGAGGCCGAAGCGGCGCGCATTCTGGACCGGACGGACGAAGTTTGGAGCCAAGCCTCTTCTCTCCACGAGCCATCATCAACGCGACGATTGGCAAATCGCGGCGTTCGGAATGAGCCACGAGATTGAATCGGTCGGCCAGCATCGAGCGCAGCATCAGCCGAAGCGTGCTCGTTGGCGTCGCATCGCTCGTCCGTGCCTCGATCGCGAAACGCTCGCTCGTCGTCCAGTCTGGGGCGTCGACCAGCTGCAGGCTCTCTATGCCATAGGCGACCAGAATCACCTGACGGATGGTGACGTTCGCCGCGATCATGCGACCGCCGGGTTGAAAGACGACGAGCGGGATGCCCTGATTCGTGCGGTTCGGCTTGATCGACACGACGTCGAATGACGGTCGTGATTCTGCTTGCGCGAAAAGGATGGCGGGCAGCAGACACAAACCCGCGGACACGAGCAGGCGTCGTCGCATGACGCCTTGGACACCGAAACAACCGCGATGTTCCGGCGGATCTGGTCCGGCTAAAGCCGGTCACGACGATGGAGGTGTAGTGTCCGGCTTCAGCCGGA
>DATCXH010000607.1:0-8042 GCA_036565925.1 Vicinamibacterales bacterium | reverse complement strand
CCACCGCCTACCTCGTATCCGCAGGGGGACAGTCGGTCGCCGTCATCGAGCGCGATCGTTGCGCCATGATCGACACCGGCCACACCACCGCGCATCTCACGATGGTCACTGATACGCGTCTCAGTGAGTTGTCGCGCACATTTGGCAAGACACACGCGCAGGCGGTCTGGGACGCGGGCCTGGCCGCGATCGCCGAGATCGACACCATCATCCGCGAGCACAACATCCCATGCGAGTTCGAATGGGTCAGCGGGTATCTGCATGCACCTGGTGGACGCGCTGGAAGCACCGAAGTGCAGTCGTTCCAGGAGGAAGCGCAGCTGGCGGCGGAACTGGGGTTCGATGTCGTCGCTCTTGGCAACGTCCCGTTGGTCGGTGGACCGGGCCTGCACGTCGCCAATCAGGCGAGGTTTCATCCACGCAAATACCTGGCTGGTGTCGCCGCCGCGATTCGTGACAGCGGCGGTCAGATCTTCGAGCACACCGAAGCGGAGGAGTTCCGAGACGAGCCGCCGAGTGTCAGGGCGAACGGCCACTGGATCCATGCCGCCGAGATCGTCGTTGCCACACACAACCCACTCGTTGGCCTCGCCGGCCTGACGAGCGCGACGGCCTTTCAGACCAAGCTCGCGCTGTACACCAGTTATGCGATCGCGGGCCGTATCAAACCGGGCATCGTCCCCGACGCGCTCTTCTGGGACACTGCGGATCCGTATCACTACCTGCGGCTCGAGCGGCATCGCGACTATGACGTCGTGATCTTCGGCGGTGAGGATCACAAAACGGGGCAGGCCACGAACACGAACGACTGCTATCAACGTTTGGAAGAGACGCTCATCGGCATGCTGCGGACCCGCGCGTCAGCCGACATCGAGGTCACGCATCGTTGGTCGGGGCAAGTCATCGAGACGCCCGACGGTCTCCCATACATCGGCAGGATGGCCGATCACCAGCTTGCAGCAACCGGGTTCGCGGGCAATGGCATGACCTTCGGCACACTCGCCGGAATGATGATGGCGGACGCCATCGCAGGCCGGTCCAATCCGTGGGCGGATCTGTTCGATCCGGGACGTGCCGCCATTCGACGCGGCTTGTGGGACTACATCAAGGAGAACACCGACTATCCGTACTACATGATGCGCGATCGCTTCGCTGGCGCCGAGGGCAAATCACTCCGCACGGTGGCGCGTGGTCGCGGGGCCGTCATCGACCATGCTGGCAAGAAGGTCGCCGCCTATCGTGCACCCGACGGTGTGCTGACGACGGTTTCGGCCATCTGCACGCACATGGGCTGCATCGTTGGCTGGAATGAGGCGGAGCGCACGTGGGATTGTCCGTGCCACGGATCGCGGTTCACGCCGCAGGGTGACGTCATCTCGGGACCGGCGGAGAAGCCACTGGCTGAGATTAATGCCTGAGGACCTAAGGGCCGACTACTGCAGGTGCGATCGGCTCGTGACGCGACCACCACGCAGCGGCCAATTCCTCGGTCCATGGTGTGGCGAGGGGAATCTCGGCCAACCGACGAGCGAGCTCGCGCGCTGACTGCGGACGCTTCGCCGGATCCTTTTCGAGACACGACAGCACCAGTCGATCGAGTTCCGCCGGGATCGGGAGCTCGCTGCGCTGCGAGACCGGTACCGGCGCGGTGTGCGCGTGATGCATCATCACCGCAACGGCGGTCTCGCCGCGGAACACCAGGTCTCCCGTGAGCAACCAATAGGCGACGCAGCCAACTGAATAGATGTCGGCGCGGCTGTCGATCTCCCCTCTCGACAGCACCTGCTCGGGTGCAATAAACGCCGGAGTCCCGCGCAGGATGTTCTCCTGCGTGACGATCGCGTCCCGTGCCTGCGTGATCTTGACGATGCCGAAGTCGAGTACTTTGATGAAGTCGTGTTCGCCGCCGTATCGACACACGAGGATGTTGGATGGCTTGATATCGCGATGCACGAGTCCATGCGCCTCGGCTTCGGCAAGCGACTGACACACTTGGCGCAGGAGATAGATCGCGCGCTCGGCGGAGATTGGCCCGTACCGCTTGACCAGCGTATCGAGGTCGAGACCGTCGAGCAGTTCCATCACGTAATAAAAGCGTCCATCACCGGCCACGCCGAAATCCCACAGTTCAACCGTGTGCGCTGAACGCAACTGCGACGTCACTTGCGCTTCGCGTTCGAACCGACGCATCGCCTCCGCATCGGCGCCATCGTCAGCGGTGGATTGCAGCAGTTTGATCGCCGCTGGACGCGCAAGCAGACGATGGCTCGCTTTCCAGACTTCGCCCATGCCGCCTTTCCCGAGGCGTTCGATCAGACGATAGCTGCCGAGCTCCTGCGCGCGGGTCGCTTCCTTGCCCAGGGCATACACGACGCGTTGACCGGCGTACGCCAGCGCCGTGATCAGGATGTAGGGGAAGACGACGCGGAAGAAGAACTCGAGCGGGGCCATCTGAAACGACGTTCGGCCGCTGAGAATCATCCAGCCGATCACGATCGGTACTGCGGACACCGAGGCGATCGTGGCCATCAATGCTTTGGCCGGACGGGTTGGTATCACCACCGTAAAGAGCGGCGTCCACACTGCCACCCACGAGAGGCCCATCCACTCATTACCTTTGAAGTGCGCGAGGTGGCTGTATTCGGCGAGCGCGATCGCGAAATTGCTGAGGATGAGGAACACGAGCCCGACGTTCATCAAGGTGGTGAGCGGCAAGTTCGCGTACACGGTGACGGCAGCGACCGCCAATGCCATCGCGATCGCGAGTACCCCGGGCAGCCAGAAGAGGACGGACGAGAACATCATCGCTCGCGCGTCCGCAAAAATCAGGTCCTGGAAAAATCCAGCCATGAAGAACGTGAACGCGTACATCAAGGCCAGGGTGCGGAGCCGGCGAGCTGAACGGCTGAGAATCTCTGCCGACAGCCCACGTGTCTCCTCGCGAGTGGCGCTCACCACCGCGTCGCGAGGACGCAAGAAGTTTTCACGTGACGCGTGCGTCGTCATGTAGAGCCGGTCTGAACGAAGGGTACTCCAGCCTTCACACCGTGCACCCATTCAATACTCGAGCGTGGGGCATTCGCGATGGAGAAGTGGCATTCCCCGTGAGTAATCGAGGTTCATAAGCCGCAAAAGCTGGCGATGATCTTGCCCTCCACTTCGGCGCTCTTATCCCAACCCATGGAGACCTAATGCGGAAGTTGTACTTGCGCCGCGCTGCTGGCGGTGCGCTCGTGATTGCTGTCGTCAGTGTTGGAGCGTTTGTTCTTGCTCAGGGCGTGACAGGAGGGTTTGAAGGATTCTGGGGATCGAAGTATTCGAAGGCGAATCGCAAGTCTGAAAGAGCCGACGCCGCCGCGACCCGTGGTGGTGCGCTCGCCATCGCCAAGGGAGAACGGCAATCGCGTCCGGCGCCGACCGATGCGCGCAGCCGATTGGTGCGTTGGAACAACATTGCGATTGACGCGTCGGGCGTCGATCACACCCCGGTACAAGACGGCGAGAGCCGTGTGTTTGGCGAGCAACTCGGGCCTGGTCGCGCCAGTCGCGCAGTCGCGATCGTGCACATCGCCATCGCGGATGCGGTGAATGCGATTTATGGCCAGTGGCAAAGTTACACAGCAATTGGCCCTGCGCCCGCCGGAGCATCAGTGGAGATGGCCATTGCACAAGCCGCGCACGACACGCTCGTCGCGATGTTCCCGTCGCAGGCGCCAAGCTTCGACGAGGCACTGGCCGAGGACATCGCGCAGATCGCGCCGGCTGGCAAGGAGCCTGGTCGTCGCGTTGGCAGTCAGGCCGCGGAGCTCGTACTGGCGAAGCGACGTGGCGATCACGCGGACGCGATCGATCCCCGCATGGGCGTCGAGTTCGAGGCGAGTAACGACCCTGGTAAGTGGCGGCAGGATCCGATCAGTCAGGTTCCAGTCGCACTTGGCGCGACGTGGGGTGAGGTGACGCCGTTCGTGCTCGAGTCCGGGCGCCAGTTCCGCGTGGCGCCGCCGCCGGAGATGTCATCAACGGAGTATGCCGCCGCGTACAACGAAGCGAAGCGTCTTGGCGGCGATGGGATCACGACGGAGACCGAGCGAACCCCGGAGCAAACCAACATCGGCCTCTTCTGGGCGTACGATGGCACGCCGAGTCTTTGTGCGCCGCCGCGACTCTACAACCAGCTGATACTGACGATTGCCGACCAGATGGGCACCGACTTCCTCGGATTGACCAGACTGCTCGCGCTCGCGAACGTCGCGATGGCTGATGCCGGCATTGCCAGTTGGGAGTCGAAGTTCCACTACCAGATCTGGCGCCCGGTGACAGCGATCCGCGAATCGGACGAGGGCACAGGTCCGACCGGCGCTGGCGATGGCAATGGCAACACGGCTGGCGACGGGACATTCACGCCGCTGGGTGCGCCGGCCAGCAATCTCACGGGACCCAACTTTACCCCGCCGTTCCCGACGTATCCGTCTGGTCACGCCACGTTTGGCGGCGCCTTGTTCGAAGTCCTGCGCACGTTCTACGGGCGTGACGACATCGCGTTCTCGTTCATGTCGGATGAATTCAACGGCGTGACGCGAGGCAGCGATGGACAGGTGCGGCCCGAGCAGGTGCGGCACTTCGCGTCGTTCTCAGCAGCCGAGGATGAGAACGGACAGAGCCGGGTCTATCTCGGCATTCACTGGTCGTTCGACAAGACGGCGGGCATCGCGCAAGGACGGCAGGTCGCGCAGTACGTGTTATCGCACGCATTTACGCCGAAGCAGTAAGTTGCAGCGCAGGCTCTGGGCTTTCGGCTCTGGGTCGTAGGCTTTGGACTGTGGTAAAAAGCCTGCCGCCTAACACCAAAGCCCAGGGCCCGCGACTAGGCAGGAAGCATCCCGAGCTGCCGCATCATGGCGGCCAGATCCTCGACGTGCCACACTTCGGCGATCTGGCCGTTCGCGATCGCATACATATCCATGTACGCGAACGAAGCGGTCTTGCCGGTCGGCGGGGCGCCCATCAGCGTGCCGCGGTTTGTGCCGGAGATCTTGCCCGTCACCGACACACGTTCGTCGTCGGCGACGAGGCTTTCGATGGTGACTTTCAAGTCGGGAAACGCCGCTCGGAACATCTCGGCGGCCTCGACCACACCCCGTCGTCCCTGTTTCGCCCCGGGAGCAGGGGTGTGATCGATCATGTGCTCCGCCACAATGCGGTCGAGCGTACGCGTGTCGCCGGCGGCGAACGCAGCGATGAACTGGCGGGCGATGTGCCTGTTCTGTTCGAGCATCCGTTCTTCTCCCGCGCGAGGGACCGCGCGCGGCGATTGTACGCGGCTCTCATCGCAAACGCGTTGGTCGAGCTACGGTCAAACTGAGCCGTAGAAGTCCATAGTTGGGTAACGCGCGTCACACCGACCAACTCGAAGGCCGTTCCGATCGGCCTGAGCTGTTTGGACTCGCCCGTCTTCGGCGAAACTGAGCCGGCGAATTTCACCAAACGGCTGAGCGCGATTCTTGCTAAGACGCTGAATCCCCTGTGATTGAATAGCAGTTTTGGGTTTATTCCTGGAGCACACGCATGCAGCGGACTGAATCAGTTGTTCCGCCGAGCCCGGCGGCCGTCCTCTCCTCGCCTCCACACTCCCAGCTCTCAGAATTGCTCAGGGTGCTCCAAGCCGTTCGTGACGGGGACTTCTCGGTCCGTCTTCCCGGTGACTGGACGGGCCTGGAGGGAAAGATCGCCGACACGGTGAACGAGATCGTGACGTCGAACGCGCGAATGGCGAGCGAGCTCGAGCGCGTCGGGAAGGTCGTCGGCAAACAGGGCAAGACGCGTCAGCGTGTGAAGTTCGGACGGGCGAGCGGTGCGTGGGGCGAGATGGAGACCTCGGTCAATACGCTCATTGACGACCTCCTCTGGCCGACGACCGAAGTGACTCGCGCATTGGCCGCCGTCGCCAAGGGCGACCTGCTCCAGACCGTGCGTCTTGACGTAGACGGCCGACCGCTCGAGGGCGAATTCCTCCGCTCCGCAACGATCGTCAACACGATGATCGAGCAGCTCGGCGTGTTCACCTCGGAGGTGACGCGCGTCGCGCGCGAGGTCGGCACTGACGGCAAGCTGGGAGGCCAGGCCGAGGTTCGCAACGTCAGCGGCGTGTGGAAGGACCTGACCGACAGCGTCAACTCGATGGCGAGCAATCTGACCGGTCAGGTGCGCAACATCTCGGAAGTGACCATCGCGGTCGCCAACGGCGACCTCTCGCGCAAGATCACGGTCGACGTTCGCGGGGAAATTCTTCAGCTGAAGGAAGCCATCAACACGATGGTGGACCAGCTGCGATCGTTTGCGTCGGAAGTCACGCGCGTCGCGCAAGAAGTCGGCACCGAAGGTCGTCTCGGCGGCCAGGCAGTGGTGCCCGGGGTCGCCGGCACGTGGAAGGACCTGACCGACTCGGTCAACGCGATGGCCCGCAACCTGACCGACCAGGTCCGCAACATCGCCGAAGTGACGACGGCGGTTGCGCGCGGCGACTTGTCGCGCAAGATCACGGTCGACGTCCGCGGTGAGATTCTCGAGCTGAAGAACACCATCAACACGATGGTCGACCAGCTCAACTCCTTCGCGTCGGAAGTCACGCGTGTCGCGCGCGAGGTCGGCACCGAAGGACGGCTCGGTGGTCAGGCCCAGGTGCCTGGCGTTGCGGGGACATGGAAGGACCTCACCGACAACGTCAACTTCATGGCCAGCAACCTGACTGCGCAGGTTCGTAACATCGCGGAAGTGGCGACGGCCATTGCCGGTGGCGACCTCTCGAAGAAGATCACCGTGAACGTCAGCGGCGAAATCCTGCTGCTGAAAGAGACCATCAACACGATGGTCGATCAGTTGAACGCGTTTGCCGGCGAAGTCACGCGCGTGGCGCGCGAAGTCGGCACGGAAGGACGACTGGGTGGTCAGGCCAAGGTGCTCGGTGTGGCCGGTACGTGGAAGGACCTCACCGACTCGGTCAACTGGATGGCCAACAACCTGACCACGCAGGTCCGCAATATTGCGGAAGTGGCCACCGCGATCGCCAACGGCGACCTCTCCAAGAAGATCACGGTCGACGTCAGCGGTGAGATTCTCGAGTTGAAGAACACCATCAACACGATGGTGGACCAGTTGAATGCGTTCGCCGGGGAAGTCACGCGCGTCGCGCGCGAAGTCGGCACGGAAGGCAAGCTCGGTGGACAGGCGCAGGTGCCCGGCGTTGGTGGCACGTGGAAGGACCTGACCGACAACGTCAACCTGCTGGCCGCGAACCTCACCACGCAGGTCAGGAACATCGCCGAAGTGACGACCGCCGTCGCGCGCGGCGACCTGTCCCGCAAGATCACCGTTGACGTCAAGGGCGAGATTCTCGAGCTGAAGAACACGCTCAACACGATGGTGGACCAGCTCAACGCGTTCGCCGCGGAAGTGACCCGCGTGGCGCGCGAGGTCGGCACCGACGGCAAGCTCGGTGGTCAGGCGCAGGTGGCTGGTGTCGCCGGCACGTGGAAAGACCTCACGGACTCTGTCAACGCCATGGGTGGCAACCTCACCGTGCAGTGGCGCGACGTGTCCAAGGTCGCGACCGCTATCGCCAAGGGCGACCTGAGCCAGAAGATCACCGTGGACGTCAGCGGCGAGATTCTGCAGATCAAAGACACCGTCAACACGATGGTCGATCAGCTCAACGCGTTCGCCGGTGAAGTCACGCGCGTGGCGCGCGAGGTCGGATCCGAAGGACGGCTGGGTGGCCAGGCAAACGTGCTCGGCGTGGCCGGCACGTGGAAGGACTTGACCGACTCGGTCAACTCGATGGCCAACAACCTCACGGCGCAGGTTCGCAACATCGCGGACGTCGCCACCGCCATCGCGCGCGGAGACCTTTCCCGCAAGATCACGGTCGATGTCAAGGGCGAGATCCTCGAGCTCAAGAACGTCGTCAACACGATGGTCGACCAGCTCAACGCGTTTGCCGGCGAGGTGACGCGCGTCGCGCGCGAGGTCGGCACCGAGGGCCGCCT
>DATCXH010000056.1:0-4625 GCA_036565925.1 Vicinamibacterales bacterium | reverse complement strand
ACCGGCTGCGCCGTCATGAAGACCGCAGTGCCAGGCACCCGCACAGGCTGCGCGGCAGACACCATCGCGATGAACTCTTCGAGTGGAATGGCGCGCGCCGTCAGCCGCTCTGCGACCAGCCGTCGTCCTGTCTTCCAGGTCGTCATCAACGTGAAAAGGAGTGCCGCAACAGCCAATGTGACCCAGCCGCCCTGCATGACCTTCAGCGCGTTCGCACCGAAGAAGGAGACATCGATCAAGAGGAACACCGCAACCACGGCCAGCGAGAAGGGCTTCGCCCAATGCCACACCTCGGTCATCACGACATAGAGGAGCAACACGGTGATGATCATCGTCAGCGTGACGGCAATGCCGTAGGCCGCGGCAAGGGCGGTGGACGAGCCGAATCCAATCACGATGAGCACCGTCGCGCACATCAGCGCCCAGTTCACCTGCGGTACGTAGATCTGCCCCATCTCGTGCGCCGAGGTGTGCTCCACTTCGAGCCGCGGGGCGAGGCCGAGCTGAATGGCCTGCCGGGTGATTGAGAACGCGCCGGAGATAAGCGCTTGCGAGGCGATGATGGCCGCCGCCGTGGCGAGCGCGACCAGAGGAATGAGTGCCCAGGACGGCGCGAGCAGAAAGAACGGGTGATCGACGTGCGGATCGAGCAGCATCAGCGCGCCCTGGCCCAGGTAGTTCAGCACGAGCGCCGGAAGCACGAGCGCATACCATGCGAGGCGGATCGGCTGCTTTCCGAAATGCCCCATGTCGGCATACAGCGCTTCTCCACCGGTCACCACGAGGAACACCGCGCCGAGCACGGCAAAACCGGTGAAACCATTCGCCGCGAAGAACGAGACGGCGTGACGTGGGTCGAACGCGCTGAGCACTGCAGGCAAGCGCACGATCCAATTGATGCCAAGCGCCGCGAGCACCACGAACCAGACCACCATGATCGGGCCGAACAGACCGCCGACACGATGGGTGCCGTACTTCTGGATCAGGAAGAGTCCGATCAGAATCACGACGGTGAGCGGCACGACGTAGGGCTGGAAAAGCGGCGTGGCAACCTCGAGACCCTCGATGGCGCCGAGCACCGTGATGGCGGGCGTGATCATGCCGTCGCCGTAGAGCAGTGCCGTGCCAAAGATGCCGAGCGCGATCAGGAGGGGCCGGCCGACCGCCAATCGTGACAACCCACCGCCACCGCCCATTCGTCCGGGGATCAAGGCCGTGAGCGCGAGCACACCGCCCTCACCCTGGTTGTCGGCGCGCATCACGAGCGCGACGTACTTAATCGAGATGACGACGAAGAGCGAGTAAATGATGAGCGACAGGACGCCGAGCACGTTCTCGTGCGTCGGCCGGACGGAATGGGATCCGAAGAAACACTCCCGCAGCGCGTAGAGCGGACTGGTCCCGATGTCGCCATACACGACACCGAGAGCGGTGAGCGTCAGAGGAAGAAGCCGATTGCGACCATGCACGGACGACGTGTCATGGTGCTGAGCTACGGAGGCGATCGAATTGGACAACCTCTCGAATTATCGGAGGAGCCCGAGGCCGGACAAACCCCAACTGGCGAGTACTTATGAACTTTTTACGACTTTCTTATCCCACCTCAGAGCGGACCGTGGATCCACGCCGCAACGAAGAACACGACGTGCAGGGCGGAAACCGTCCAGCCGGCCAGCGTCCATGGCCAACTGGGTGCGTTGATATAAGGACTATCGACTTCGTACGAGGGTCGTTCCATGTCCTCACTGCTGACGATACGCCCGGACCACGTAAGAAAGGCATAAAGAGTCGATAAGAACCGACGTGTCAGAATGGACTCGCACGCTCATGCGCCGAGTTCCGCTGCGCGAGTTGACCGTTGTCATCGCGAGCCTGTTAGCGCTTTCTGGCGCTGCTGTCCTGCTCTCCCAATTGCCGGACGTCAGCCCGACAACTGTTTCGCTCGCCTTCCTCCTCGTCGTACTGGCCACCGCGACCGTCGGCCGTCTCTGGGCGGCGATCGTCGTCTCGATCGCCGCGATGCTGGCGCTCAACTTCTTCTTTCTGCCGCCGCTCGGGACGTTCACCATTGCCGACCCGCAGAACTGGATCGCGCTTTTCGCGTTCCTCGTCGTTGCCGTGATTGCCAGCAACCTGTCAGCCGCAGCGCAGGCGCGCGCGTCAGAGGCCATCGCCAGCCGCAACGAAGTGACTCGCCTGTTCGATCTCACACGTGACGTGCTGCTCACGACCGAAACCGCCGGGGCGATCGCGGCGTTGGCTCGACACGTGGCGCGCCGATTCGAGCTACCGAAGATCGCGATCTGCCTGCCCACCGATCAGGGCTGGCGCATCCATCAGGGTGGCAGCGAAGACGTCAGCATCGACACGCTCACGCTGAGCATGGCCCTCGCGCGAGCACGCGGCACCGTCGAGTACGACGCGCGTCAACGTGCCTATGGGGGCCACGTGCAAATCGGCGGGGAACGCGGCTACTCGCTGGTGCCGCTTCGGCATGGGACGAAAGCCGTCGGCCTGCTCGCCGCCTCGTCAACACTCGACATCGGCTCGCTCGACGCGCTTGCCGGCGTCGTGGCGATCGCGATCGAGCGCGCGCAGTTCCTGGCCGAGCGCGATGCGGCGGAACTGGTTCGGCAGAAGGCCGACCTCGCGGCGACGCTCCTCGCGTCGTTGAGCCACGATCTGCGCACACCGTTGACGGCGATCCAGGCGGCCGTCGAAAACCTGCGCGGTGAGTTGCCAGCCCAGGAGCGGCGTGAACAGGCGCGCGCCGCCAGCGTGGAGCTGCATCGCCTCACCCGCTTGTTCCAGGACATCCTCGATATGGCGCGCATCGACGCAGCAGCCATCCGTGTGGATAAGCAGTGGGTGACGGCCGCCGACATCGTCGATGCCGCGAGCGCGCACGTTCGCCACGCGCTCGAGGGACACGCGTTGCGCGTGGACGCCGAGGGAGACCTCGAAACCGAAATCGATCCTCGTCTGGTGTCGGTCGCGCTCTCGCACGTGCTCGAGAACGCCGCGCAATACTCGCCTGCCGATCGCGAGATCGTCGTCCAGGCCCGCGTCGAGAACGATGGCCTGCACGTGGCAGTGACCGACCGCGGTCCGGGCCTCGATCCTGGTGAGCTCGAACATCTCTTCGAGCGTTTTTATCGTGGGCAGGTGGCACGCCACACGTCGTTCGGCACGGGAATGGGCCTGTCGATCACACGAGGCCTGTTAGCCGCGGCCGGAGGACGAATCTGGGCCGAAAACGTCAGCGGCGGTGCCCGGTTCACGCTGGTGATTCCTGGCGCCGTCCGTCACGCGGTGCTCTCGCTGTAGCCGATGTCGCAGCGCATTCTCATCGTTGACGACGAGCCAAACATTCTGGCCACGGTCGCCCCGCTGTTGCGCAGCAATGGATACGAGGTGGCGTCGGCAATGACCGGGCACGCCGCTCTGGAGACGGTGGACCGCGAGAAGCCGGACCTGATCGTGCTCGATCTCGGCCTGCCTGACCTCGACGGCATCGAGGTGTGCCGGCAGATGCGACACACCTCGATCGCTCCGATCATCGTGCTCTCCGCACGTGGCGCAGAGGGCGACAAGGTCGCCGCGCTCGATGCCGGCGCCGACGACTACGTGACCAAACCGTTTGGCGCCGAAGAACTGCTCGCCCGGATCCGTGCCGCGTTGCGACGGTCAGATAGCACGTTCGGCAGCGCGGGTCCAATCGTTCGCGGCAGGTTGACGATCGATCGCGAACGGTTCCGTGTGATGAGAGACGGCGAGGAAGTACGCCTCACCCCGAAGGAATTCGAGCTGCTGTCGTATCTGGCGCAGCATCCTGGCCGGGTACTGACGCATCGTGCCATCCTGAAGGCGATCTGGGGGCCGCACGCGACGGACCAACCAGAGCACCTGCGCGTGCTCGTCGGATCTCTGCGCAAGAAGATCGAGCCGAATCCTTCATCGCCGAAGTACATCCTCACGGAGCCGTGGGTGGGTTATCGCTTCGCGGATCTCTCGTAGGCATCAAGCGCCAGATTCAACTCGAGCACGTTCACGCGAGGCTCGCCCAGGAAGCCGAGTTGCCGGTCTTCCGTGTGGGTCTGCACGATGCGACGCACCTCCGTTTCGCTGATCCCGCGCTCGCGTGCGACGCGCGGGACCTGGAAGTCCGCAGCGGCCGGTGACAGATGCGGATCGAAGCCTGACGCCGAGGTCGTCACCAGATCGATCGGCACGGGCACGTGGGGATTCTCCTTGCGCGCGGCCTCGACGTTGGCTGTCACCGCCTCGATCAGCGTCTTGTTGGTTGGACCGAGCTGACTGCCGGTGGAGTTCGCCGCGTCGTAGCCCATACCTGCTGCCGACGGGCGCGAACGGAAATAGCCAGGCGACGAGAACCCCTGCCCGATGATGCGCGACCCGATCACCTTCCCATCACGTTCAACGAGCTGTCCATTGGCCTGGTCGGGGAACACGACCTGTGCGATGGCCATGATCGTCAGCGGATAGATCACCCCGAGCAGCACCGTCGTCACGACGGTCATACCCACGGCGACGAGAAGATTTCGAGACAGATTCATGATGTCACCCTACGGTCCGGCTGCCTTCGACTCTGCTCAGGCCAGGGA
>DATCXH010000057.1:0-5970 GCA_036565925.1 Vicinamibacterales bacterium | reverse complement strand
TAATGACCGGGTGCCTGAAGCTGATCGAGACGGCCGGCGTACTGCCAACTTCGACGGAACACGGTGCGGAGTTCGAGTTCCAGCACGGGGGGAGCTGTGTACCAAGGCGCAGGGATGGTGGACGCGCGTTCGAGCGGGGCTTCCGCGTCGTAGAGGTCGAGAATCTGCTCGAGGGCTCGGTCCACCGTTTCGTGGCCGAGTATAGCGTCCTCGGAGGGTCCGGCTTTGGCGCGACCGGCGACCGTCCAACGGGTCCGGCTTTAGCCGGACCGTGTCAGCCGACGTCCATGTAGTGTCCGGCCTTAGCCGGACCGTGTCAGGCGACCTCCATGTAGTGTCCGCTTTAGCCGGACCGTGTCAGAATCACCGCCGGGAGAGAACGAGATGAAGAAGCTTTTTACCGTTGCGGTGCTCGGGTGCCTGGCTCTGTCGGCTGGCTTGTTGGCTGACGCGAATCATCCGACCGGTACGCGCGGGTTGCTGCTGATCGACAAGATGGGCGGCACGATCCGCTTCTTCGATCCAGCGACGTACAAGGAGCGATCGAGCGTCGCTGTCGCCACGCGGCCGCACGACTTCGTGCTGACACCCGATCGCAAGACCGCCTACGTACCGCTGTACGGCGACGGGATCTTTGGACGCAATCCAAATCCGGGCCATGAAGTTGCGATCGTGGACATGGAGAGCACGAAGGTCGTCGGCTCGATCGACGTCTCGCCATATCGCGCGCCGCACGGGATTCAGATCGGGCCCGATGGCACCATCTACGTCGCAAGCGATCTGGATCACAAGCTGCTCGTCATCGACCCGAAGGCGCGTAAGGTGACGAAAGCGATCGACACCGGCGGCACGACGCACTGGATCGGGATTCTCCCCAACGGCGCGAAGATCTACGCCACCAACAAGAACGACCCGTTCATCACCGTCGTTGATCTGAAGACCGGCACGGTCGCGAAGAAGATCGACGTGCCCGGTGGCACCGAAGGCATCGCCGTGTCGCCTGATGGCAAGCGCCTGATCGTGATGACGCATACCAATCCAGGCGTGGCCGTGATCGACCCGGCCACGGACACGATCGTCGATCGCATCGCGCTCCAGGGCCAAAGCGGGGGCGGCGCTTACAAGGCGTACTTCAGTCCCGACGGCAAGCGACTCCTGACGATGAATCTCGGGTCGTCGGTGATTAACATCTTCAACGCCGCAGACCTGCATGGGCCGCAACGGACCGCGGTCGTGGGCAAGGACCCAATGGGGTTCGCGTTCTCGGCAGACGGCAAGACGGCTCTGTCGGCCAATCACGGCGACGGCAGCGTATCGGTCATCGATCTGGAAAAGGGTCAGGTCGTGCAGCAGTTCCAGGCTGGTACGGGCATCGAGACACTGGCGTTCTACTAGGCGGGTCTAAAGACCCGCCTCTACGCGTAGCGACGCCTCTTACCAGGCGGGTCTGAAGACCCGCCTCTACGCCGCTTACGTTTTTATCTGCGCAGGTGCAGAATCCGTATCTCGATGCAACGCGACATCGGGATTTCCGCCAAGAATTCGCGTGGCACGGTCACTGCACTGCGCCATCAGGTGGTTGCCCGTCCCCGCGTCATCGTCGCTCTGCCCGACCCGCTCGAGGGCGCGATGGTGTGCGGATGGCTGAAGGCCAACAACTTCGAAGCGGTCTACCGCACCAACCCAGCTGCCGCTGCCACCGAGATGCAGCGCCCCTTCGATCTGCTGATTGCCGACGCGATGTGGGCCGTGGGCAGCGCCCTGCAGTCCGGTGCACGCGCGCGCAATCCGCTCGTGCCGACGATTCTCATCGGGGAAGCGGTCGAGCGCCGTTCGACCGCCGTGAACGCGCAGACGATGTATATGAGCCGGCCGATCGACAAGCCGGTGCTCGCGTGCTTCGTGGCAATGGCGCTGATCAATGAGGATGAGCGGCCCGTGCGGCGATCACCACGCAAGACAGTGCAGCGATTCGAAGCGCTGGTCAACGGGATTCCGTCGGGTATCGTGAACGTCAGCGCTGAAGGTATGCGCGTGGAAATCCCTCCCGACCGGCGCGTGGCGTTGCCGCCGTACTTTGCGGTGCGGGTGCCACTGGTCGGCGTCGCCGTGATCGCCAAGCGCCGATGGGTGATGGCGTCCAAGAGCGCGACCACAATGTGGTGTGGTGCGGCGCTCTCGCACAATCGCGCCAGCTCGGAAGAACGCTGGCGCAACTTCGTGGACTCGGTGCCGATCATCGGCGACGGCACGATGCGCGTCAGCGCGTAGGTGCCGGCGGGTCCAACGAACCGGACCCGCCCTACGGCTGTTGGTCTCGGGGTCCTGTGTATTGTTCAATCGGCGGCGTTCCGTGGGTATGGAATGTCTCGATCGTCTTGAGCCCCCACGCCTGCCCCTTCTTTCGCTCCGCCTCATTCCACACGATCGGCTGCCAATCAGGCGCGAGCATCAGTCGCGCACCGGCGTTATCGAACTCGATGCGATTGCCGCCGGGCTCGTAGACATACAAAAAGAACGTCTGCTGAACGGCATGCTTGTGCGGTCCGGTCTCGATGTGGACGCCGTTCTCGAGACAGATGTCCGCTGCGCGAAGCACCTCGTCTTTCGAATCCACCGCCCACGTCGCATGATGGAAGCGGCCGTGCGCTCCGTAATGGTCGTGCGTAAAGGCGACGTCGTAGGTTTTGTTGTTGCACGTCACCCAGACACCGGCGACCTCACCGCTATCGAGCACGATCATCTCGGTCGTGCGCATGCCGAGCACGTCTTCCATGAATTTCTGCAGCATCACAACGTCGGACGTCAGCAGGTTGAGATGGTCGAGACGCCGCACGTTGGCACCGCGGGCCGGAAAGCGCATCGCCTGGTTCTTGAGCGATGGCTTCAAATGCGGTGGCGCCTTGTACCATTCAGTCTCCCAATAGAGCTCCATGTTGTGGCCGTCCGGTGTCTGAAACGCGTAGGCCGGACCATGACCGAGATCGCCATCCGTCCATCCCTTGCCGAATCCCGCCTTCTCGATGATGGCGACGCGGTTCTGCAGCGCCTCGGGGCTCGAGGTGCGAAACGCGAAGTGCCCCATACCCGCCGTCTTCGACGCCGTCAGCTTGAGGGTGTGGTGCTCGTAGTCGTCCCACCCACGCAGGTAGACCGAGTCGCCCTTGCGCGCCGTCTCGGTCATGCCCATGACGTTCACGAAGAAGTCGAGACTCTGCTCGGGCTTGGGCGAGAGCAACTCGAGATGGCCGAGATGGGCGAGGTCGAACGAGCGGATAGTGCTTTTCACGATTCTCCTTGGGTCCGGCTGAACCGGACGCTCCTTATTTTTCAGCGGCGCGCGCCGCGCTGAGGATGTTGCGCATCGCGTGATTGCCTTCGTGGCAGGCATATTCGAACACCTGCTGCGAGGAGTCGACCTTGCTCAACGGCATCACGTAGGTCCACGGTCGCGTCCAGGTGTTCGGGTCCTCGAAGGTCACGCGCCATTCGACGACCGTAGGCGATACCGCGGTGAATCGCTCGGTCATGACGACCTGCTCGGTCGCGCCCTGAGGTGCAGTCTCCGGCAGGAAGTTCGTCGTTTCAACGACCAGCGTGTTGCCTTCCCACCAGCCGCGCGCATCGCCAAGATACTTGCGCGGTCCCGTCGCACGAGCGCGGCCGTCCAGAGGAATCACGCGCGCCTCATGAATCATCTCGTAGCGGATGACCACCGAATTGGGACTCTGCGTGATGTCGTAACGACTGCCGTAGCCGGCTGGCATCATCGAATTCGGAATGCCGCGCGTGATGCAGCGATCGTACAGACCCATGTCGAGCCAGCTATTGAACGGCCCGCGCGGGTTCGCGTTGGTGCTCACGCCGCCTGTGCGTCGCCGCGGCGCAGCGTCAGTGCGTCGTGGAATACGGCCGTCCGCTGGATCGACGACGAGCCATGCCCGGCTGTTCTTGCGATCGAAGGTGTCGAAGATGAGATGCGCCGGCGGCCGGAGTCCGCCCGCGAACTCCGTGCCGCTCACGCCTTCGACGAACTGCTCGTTGCGCTGCTTGACGATCGTCTGCAGCTCCTCGGGCGTGATATCAGCGAGCGTCTTGCCCGCGAATTGCGCCGGCCGCTCCATCGGCGTACCGGTCTCATCGTCGTTTGAGTAGATGCCTTGCAGGTCCGGGTGTCCCCACGGTGTCTTCGGCGGGGAGAAGGTCTGAGCGCTGAGCGCGGCCGCGCCAGCGACGACGGCGGCACCGATCAAGGCGAGGACTCTTGCCTTCGACATATGCCGGAGATCTTATTAGATCCCAAGGCGGGTCCAAAGAACAGGACCCGCCCTACGGCTGTCTAACAATTCGCGCTACGAACTCTTACACGGCGTCGGATTCCACTTCGAGTCGTTCGGCTCCTTCTTGAAGTTGGAGCTGGTGACGAACTGTTGTGCGAGATACGTCGGGTCGTCGACGATCGTCGTGACCACGAACCACTCGCCGGCCTGAGGATTCGTCACCTTGCTGAAGTACTCGGTGATCTGCGCGTTCTGGCTGTACGGCACACCGTTTCGCCGCAGCCAACCGGGGAGCATGTTGGTGGTCGTGACCCTGAGCGCTCCCCACCGCGGAGGCGCCGCGCCAGCGCCGCGCTCGAGAAACGCGTCGAACGCGCCGCCGCTCCGCTGCCATTCCGCAATCGACGTGCCCTGCAGTGTCCGCGAAGTAGCCGCGCCGCTGACGGGAGGCGCACCGGGCTTCGGGAACTGGAGCAAGCGAGTCTGCTGCCCGGCATCGGTTTCAATCTTCAGCGTCAGATCGTCCTGCCACGAGATCTTCAGACGCGTCGGCATCCGCATGATGCCGCCCACACCGTACGCCTCGCAGCGGCCGTCCATCGATGGGTCCCACGACTCAGCGACCTTCCGGCCTTCAGCATTGAGCGGCACACTCGTCGTGTCGCCCTTCGCAGGCGTGCGCATGCGCCACTGCCAATCCTCGGTGACGACGGAAACCCATGTGCCGGTGAGATCGACGGGTGCACCGGCGCGTCCCGGAGGCGCCGGGGCACCACCGCCCCGACCGCCACGGCCCTGAGCCGTAATCTCGGCCGTCGCGCCCCACAACATGGCGCTCGCGGCGGCTACCGCAAGCGCATTCATCGTCAGTCTCGATACCCCCGCCCTCATGCCCCGCTCCCCTTCGACTGATTGCGATTGCGCTGGTTGCCCTTCGCCGGCGCGGGCGGATTCTCCTTGACCATCTCCTTGTAAATGGTCTCGACGAACATCGACGTCGTCCAGAAACCGGTATCGGAGCCGTAGCGCGGATCGAAGTCCAACGTCGGCTTCTTCGCCTTCACCTGCTCCAGCGTCATGCCCCGTTTGACGTACTCGCGAATACGATCGCGAACGATGGTCGCCATGTCGCGATATTCAATGACGTCTTGTTCGTCGGAGAGCCGGCCGTGGCCGGGCACCACCATCGTGCCGCCTTCGTTCACGTTGTTCGGGACGGTGATATCCAGGATGGCATTGAGCGCTTTGATGTAGCCATT
This sequence comes from Vicinamibacterales bacterium, assembly GCA_036565925.1. Classification (GTDB taxonomy): domain Bacteria; phylum Acidobacteriota; class Vicinamibacteria; order Vicinamibacterales; family UBA2999; genus Gp6-AA40. The sequence goes on along the minus strand of DATCXH010000057.1, from coordinate 431 downwards.
CATCGTGCCGCCGTTGGCGGTGTCAATGAAGGGATACATCACCGTCGTGAACAAGTCGCCAGTCGCAACGACGTCGCTGCGGCGGAAGAACACGAGGCTGTCGCCGTCGGTGTGCGCATCGGGCTCGTGGATGATCTGCACCGCCTCGCCGTTGAAGAGGAACTCGCGCTTGTCGCCGAAGAACGTCTCGGTCGGGAAATCGCCAAAGGGCACCGGCTTTTGACCGGCAGGCGGATCCATGCTGAGCCGCTTCAGCACATTTTCGTGCGCGATGATACCGGCGGTCGCCGTCGCTGCAGCGCCGATATCGCCGACCACATTGCCCCCGGCGCGCGTACGCCCGGCTTTCGCGATCGCCTCATTGCCGCCGATGTGATCGCCGTGCACGTGCGTGCTGACGACGTAGCGGATCGGCGCGTCGGTGACTGACT
>DATCXH010000403.1:0-6108 GCA_036565925.1 Vicinamibacterales bacterium | reverse complement strand
CCTGGCCGCTCTGTCGTTCACGCGCTCGATGAGCGGCTTGGCCGTCAGCCGCGGCCCGCGTCATTCCCAGTCAGGTGGCCCATCGTTGCGCTCGATCGCATCTGGGTCCACCCCACGCGTGCGCTTCGCCGAATCTCCACGCACTCGACCCGGACGGCACGCCTCGCCTCCGATCACTTTCCAGTCGTCGCGGAGATTGAAGCCGGACGGCGCGAAGCGGCTGTTGTGCCGCGGCGTCACCGCGACGCGCTATGTCTCGACACCGCGCGTGATCGCGAGCAGCGCGAGACCAAGCAGCGCGCGCGTGCTTCCGATCGCGAGTAATCCAGACAGCGTCATGGCTGCCGTGAGTACCAACGTTTCCACGATCGATGTGTGGTGCAAGACGCTCGCCCGTCGCCACGCAAACCGCTCAGCCTCGAGGAGCTCGAGCGAAAACTGATACGCGTGGTGCTCAGACCTTCCGGCCAGTTACCCATGTTGAGTGGCGGTTCAAAGCATCACAACGTGTCCACGCGCGGCCGTGGTGCGATCGAGCGAATTTGCGAGAGTTCTGCAGGATTGTCCGAGTGGTACCGCGCTTGCTCTAAGACGGGACAGCCTCGCTCGTGACCCGCTCTTGGGACGCGACAAATAGCCCACCTCTCATCGGCGGGAGGCGCACGGTGCCTCCCGACACGTCCCACACAGACGCGCGTCTCGGTCCGAAATGATCGAGACGCGCTCGTCTTCTGAATGCCCGGCTGCCTTCGAATTCGCTCAGGACAGGAAAGCCGGACGTCTACGTACGATGTCGGCCAAAGCCGGACACGACGATCTACGCGGCCGCGTGTTTCTCGTGCGCGCAGATCGCTTGAAACGTTTCGAGGAATTCCTGGGCAGGTACGCTGTCAGGCTGCGAGGGTGATGCGGCGATCGCCAGATCGTTGATCGACACGATCCCGGCAAGTCGCTGCTCACGATCGACGACGGGCAGCCGCCGCACCTTGTGCTTGCGCATCGTCCTCATGGCGACCCGGACATCATCGTCCGGCTTCACGGCGTGAACGCCGTGATTGGTGATCACGTCCCCGGCGCGGATCTCGGCCGGCGGCTTCGCCCGCGTTGCCGCGGCGATGCAGATATCTCGATCGGTGATCATGCCGATGACTTTGCGGTCCTCGGTGACTACCGGGACAGCACCGCAGTCGCCTTCCCACATTAATCTGGCGACAACGGCGAGGTCGGTATCTGGAGAGACGGTTTTCACATCGGACGTCTGCAGCTCCTTCACGGTCATGGTCGGCTCCTCTCAAATCGCTGTGCGGCACAAAAGCACGACCTGATGCGCCAACCGTGCCAAGCCCGCCGACACTCAGGAATCGCGTTAAGGGCGCTCGACCGCGCTCAGTTACGACGCTCTTCGGCAGTCGCTGGCCATACTTCGGCAATCAGATCGAAGTGGCCTTCGAAGACGAGTTCCGTGCGTCCGGTGCGCCACCCGTGCTTGAGGTCGCGGATGACCGGCGATGAGTCGACACGGTAGCGCCGCACGATCGCAGCAGGCGCCGGTCCTTTGCCGAGTAACGCGGACAGCAGAACCCACTGTTCGGTGGTCGACTCGGGCAGGACGAGCGGCGTCGGCCGGACGGTCACCCGCGCGACGGTGCGACCGATCTCCTCGGAGTCCTCGTAATCGAGGACGTGCAGGCCCGACTCCGGACTGAGCAGCCGCGCGGCGCCGAACCCCGAGATCACGAACAGGCTCACGCGCGACTCGGGTACGCCGACCTCGGACACCTGCATCCCTCGACGGGCCGCCCACTTGCGATACATCTCGAGGAGCCGCTCGCACCACCGTGTCGACACCTCCGCGTTGCGTGCCTGGTCGAGCACAGGTTGTACAGACAGCGCCACTTCAACCGGCGCGTCGGTCATCGCGTCTTCGATCCCGTGATTGACGAGGAAGAGCTGCGACGCAAGTCGGACGATGAGGTCGCGCGAATAGCGGCCCGAGAAATTCACCGAGCGCTCGAGACGAGTCGCGAGGCCGCGCGCGGTGCCTGCCGCAGCCTTGACGCGGTCCATCACTTCGAAGCGCGACAGAATCGCCGCGCGATTCGGCTGACTCCAAAAATCCTGACGCTGCATCTGAACGGCGAGCTCCGATTCGAGCGCCGCCCATCTGTCGTCGGCGAGCCGGCTCTCGAGACGCTGCAGTTCAGCAACCAGGGCGGCTCGTTCAGCCGGCGCGCCGGTCGGTTGCAGCATCATCCGCGCGAGCGTGAAATCCGAGACGCCCGACACCAGTGGCTCGACCTCCAGCCGCGGTGCGATCGGGGCCGAGGCATCGGGATCGACGAACTCGACCTGCAGCGACTTGCCGTCGCTGCGCACGAACAGGAACTGATCGCCTTCGGGGAACCGATGCTCGACGAGTGTCGCGGCAAGCGGGGCGAGCAGGTGCTGATCGATCGCGCGCTTCAGCGGTCGTGCACCCATCGCCGGTGAGAATCCCTTGTCGAGCAGGAACTCGAGCGCCGACGCTTCCCATTCAACCGCCCACTCACGATGCCGCAGCCCGCGTCGCTGCAGCACATGCGACAGCTCCTTGGTCACGATGCTGCGCATGTGCTCACGGCCGAGCGGCCGGAACACGATGATGCGATCGATGCGGTTGACGAACTCGGGGCGGAAGCTCTGATGAATCGCTTTCGTGACGATCTGCGGCGAGAGCGCCGCGGCGACATGCGCAACGAAACCCGAACCGGTGTCGTGTCGGATCGTGCTCCCGAGATTCGAGGTCAGGATGATGATGCAGTGCCGGAAGTCCACCGTATGGCCTTTGGCATCAGTGAGCCGGCCGTCATCGAACACCTGGAGGAACAGATCCCACGCATTCCCGTGCGCCTTCTCGAACTCATCGAGCAGCACCACCGAGAACGGCTGCTTTCGGACGCGATCGGTCAGCGCGTTCGACTCCTCGGGACGATCGGGATCGCCGACGATCTTCCGCATCGACTCCACGCTCTGGAATTCGCTCATGTCGAGTCGAATCAGCCGATCGGCAGAGCCGAACAGAAATTCCGCGAGAGTCTTGGCGAGCTCGGTCTTGCCCGTGCCGGTCGGCCCGGCGAATAGAAACACCGCCACCGGCTTGGTCGAGTCAGTCAGGCCCGCCTTCAGCATCGCCACGCGATCGACGACGGCATCGACCGCCTCGTCCTGCCCGATCACGCGGGTGTTGAAGAAGCGACGCAACTCGGCAAGATCCACGCGCTCGCGGTCGTCGAGCACTTGTTGCGGCATGCCGGTGAGCTGCGACATCGTCGCGAGCACGTCAGGACGCGTTACTCGCGCGGCATCCTGCGCAACAGCGCGCTGCATCGACAGCTTCAACAGATCCAGAACGGCGCCAGGCATCTGACCCGAGCTCAGGTAGTGACGGGCGAGATAAGTCACCGTTTCCAGCGCTTCCGGTTCGACGCGAAGCTCGAGGTGCGTCTGAATGCGGCCGGCGACCTCGTCGACCAATCGGTTCGTCTCAGCATCGCTGAGCGGTCGCAGGCGAAGTAATTCAAGCGCGGTCCGCACGGCCGGCCGCTGTTGCAGCACCCTGGTCAACGCCGCGGGCGTGATCTCACTCAGGAGCACGAGCCGACCCGCAGCGATCGCCGGGAGCACCTGATCGAGGATGCTCGCGGTCTGACCTTGATGCATGCCGCTCGTCGCCAGTTGCAGGAAGTCCGGCGCGTGCCACAGCACACGCTTGTCTGCCGCGAGCTCGATCGGCAACCGGCGCAGGCGCTCCTCGAGTTGCCCGATGTAGGTCTGCCCAGCCTGCAGATGCGCACCGCCGGCCTCGAACAACGTCCAGCCGTTCGCCTGTGCGCGCGTCGCCAGCAGCATCAGAAAGCTGGTCTTCCCGCTGCGTGGCTCGCCGACGACGAGGATTGATCGCGGCGACTGCTGATGCACACACACGTCGCCTCGCGTGAGCAGTTCGCGAATGGCCTCGTGCTCGACCAGCAGCGGACGCTCGGCATCGTCTTCGACGAATCGTCCGAACGACTGCAGATACTCGCGATCGAGCGTCGTGCGCCGGAACGTCGCGATCCGCTCGATCAGTTGTCGCGAGGTCGGCGTATCGATCTTTCGCAGCAGACTTTCAGCGATGTTGATCTCGCCCGCAGTCGCTCGTGCCAAACCGTCGCCGAACGTGGGCTCATCGCCCTTCTCGCCGCGCGCGACGAAGTGTTCGGCGAGAAGCCCCGGGATGAATGGATGGTCGATCCACCATTCCGATCCCTGCAGCACCAGTGTGCCGACCGGCGGCCGCTCCTCGAGTGTTTCAAAGTAACGCAGCACGAAGTACATCGGCCACGGCCGGCAGTGTCGAAACCCAGCGACGACCGTGGACAACGCCTCGGCCCTGTCGGGTCGCGTGATCAACGCCGCGCATGCCGCGGTCGCGATCGGCCAATTGGCACCGCCGACGTAATCGGTGACCAGCTTCAGGGAAACCTTGTCGGACTCCAGAATCGAGACCGCTTCGCGGAAGGAGGCGTTCTCGAGCAGGTCGCGCGGGTGTGCGCTGGACTCAGCAATCGCCGTGAGCGGTTCACTCAGTTGCTGGATCCGCTGCGTCGGTCCTGTCGCGTCCGCGGGGGGAGCGGCAGGTTCACTGTTGCGGGCGGCATAGATGGCGCGGGCGCGACGCCACAGCAATGTCGAGGCGATCCCGACAACGAACGCAAAGGCAACTTCGAGTGTCACGGATGCTGGTTATTGTAGGCGTAGCGGGCCCGACGAGTTTAGGGGGCGACACCGCGCCGAGCAGAACGGATGAGCCAATAACGCCGGTCGTAGATGGCCGGAAAACGCACGCGCAGACGGTTTACGAGTGGTACTCTCACACCTTTCGGACCCACAACATATGGCGCAGAGAGCGACGACAGACTACGTCCGTACGACGATCGATCGCACGCAGAGCCGATCGGTCGTAATGACCTCAGGCGGCGTCGCGGCGAGCGAGCATCCACTCGCTTCACAAGCCGGCGCGTCGATCCTCGCGCGCGGCGGCCACGCGGTAGACGCGGCGATCGCGGTCAACGCGGTCATGGGTGTGGTCGCACCGATGATGAATGGCATCGGCGGCGATCTGTTCGCCATCGTGTACGACGCGGGCACGGGACAGCTGCACGGCATCAACGGTAGCGGCTACGCGCCAAAGGCGCTCACTATCGACAGCCTGCGCGCGCAAGGCTTCACGACGATGCCGCAGACCGGCATTCACTCGGTCACGGTCCCAGGTGCGGTCGCCGGCTGGACGAAGCTTCACGAGCGCTTTGGCACGCTTCAACTTGGCGACGTGCTGGCATCGGCAATCAACGTTGCCGAACAGGGCTTCCCTGTCTCGGAGATTACTGCGATGGAGTGGCAAGGCAGCGCCACGCTTTTGCAGGCGACTGAGGAATCGGCGCGCGTCTATCTCCCGAACGGCTCGGCACCGCGGGTCGGGCAGATGTTCAGGAACCCGGACCTGGCCATGAACTACCGCATGATCGCGACCGAGGGGCGCGATGCGTTCTACGTCGGGCCGATTGGACAGCGAATCGTGAACTGCTCGGCGCAGCACGGCGGCGCGCTCACCGCCGACGACCTTGCTGCGTACGATGCGGAGTGGGTCATCCCGATCTCGACAACGTACCGCGGTTGGACGGTGTTCGAGTTGCCGCCAAACGGACAGGGCATCGCAGCGTTGATGATGCTCAACCTCCTCGAGCACGCGCCGATCGGCTCATACGGCCACAACTCCGCGGAGGCACTTCACACCTTCATCGAGGCGAAGAAGCTCGCCTACGCCGACATGGCGCGACACGTGTGCGATCCCGCATTCCACCACGTGGCGATCGAAGCGCTGCTCTCGAAGACCTACGCGGCAGAGCGGTTCCGGCAGATCGATCCCGCACGCGCCAATTCGGAAGTTGCGCCGGGCACGCTGCCGACGCACGGCAGCGACACCACCTATCTAAGTGTGGTCGATCGAGCTGGCAACATGGTCTCGCTCATTCAGAGCAACTTCGCCAGCTTTGGATCGGGACTCGTGCCGGATCGCACCGGGTTCGC